>JAWSUP010000174.1:0-6402 GCA_033549405.1 Bacillota bacterium
GATTTCAACATGGATCGAATTCTGGCGGAGGGCGCCTGGCAGGCCTGGTCTTTTGGCCCTATGTTACTTGACGATGGCCAGCCAATGACCCGCTTCAACAGCCAGGTCAATCCAGATAATCCCAGGGGGGCTATCGGGTATTATGAGCCCGGTCATTATTGCTTTGTCCTGGTTGACGGACGTCAGCCTGGCTATTCCAATGGGATGACACTGCAGGAACTGTCTCAGCTTTTTTATGACCTGGGCTGCACAGTCGCCTATAATCTTGACGGTGGTGAGTCAGCTGTCATGACCTTCATGGATCAGGTTGCCAATCAACCTTATAAAGATGGACGCCAGATCAGTGACATCATCTATATAGCTGAAACGGGCTATGGAAGGACCGACCCATGATCAGAAGAGCTTTGCCCCATCTTTGTGTCGTCTGTTCTGTTATGATGCTGGTTTTTTATGTCATCGACCGGTACAACAAGGCCATGCACTTCGTTGGCGGCAATGAAACCTTTAACACGTTCCTTCTGATCTTCAGTCTGCTTGTTCTCATCTCATCGATCTGGACAATCCGGGACCAGCGGCGAAGATAGGCACGTTGTTTATTTGGTGCTGCGAGCTCAGTCACGAACAGGAATCCTGTTACAAGCTGCGTTTCAGAACTTCTCTGGGCAAGACGCCTGTCATTTGTTTGAAAATTCGACTGAAATAGGCAGGATCGGCATATCCAACTGTTTCTGCCGCTTCTGTTACCGACATTGCACCGCTTTCCAGCAGGAGTCTGGCCTTGGCGATGCGCAACCCGGTCGCATATTCCAGCGGCGGCATTCCTGTATAGGCACGGAAAAGGCGGCGGAAGCTGGTCTCGCTGACATGGCATAAGTCGGCAAGATCCGGAATGGCTATATTTTCAGTGAAGTGTTTTTCCAAGTACAGCACACCTGGCGCGATCTGCGCGTACCGTCCTGCCGTAAGGTTTTCTTTGCGCTGTTCCAGGGACAAGTCAGTCAGAATGTTATAAACCAGTGCCTTGATCTGGCCTTTCGGTGCGCTGCTGTGATGAAAAAGCTGTAAAACCTCTTCAAAGCGTCGCGCATACCAGATGCTGTCCCGCGGCCGGATGACCTGGACTGATCCTGCCAGGATAAAAGGTTCCCCGGTTTCGTCAAATAATTCGAAGTTGATCAGATGCTCATTGCTGCGCCGGTCTGTCAGGGCACAGTTCTTGAACCGGCATGTATACTCTGATCCCTGCGGCACATAGGATAGTTCCGCACGACCGGCAGAAAATGGCGGACGTCCCTGAATCCTGTAATCCGTCTCACAATCGGCAAAATAGAGAAGACCGCTATTGGGTCTTCCGCCCTCAGGCGTCGTAAAACTGTTTCCATCACTCCAGCGGTGGTAAAAGGGTACAACGCGCAGGATGGAATAGTCTGTTTTGTACAGTTCGGCAAAAGGAATGATCTTAATGGCCATCACTCACGCACCACCTGGCTTTTCCCTGAAAGCGGCTTTTTGCAGCACTTTCTTACGTCTGACAATCTGAATTATAGACTGAACTGCGCTGTGAGGCAAGTTGCTATTCTGGTTGAATCGTCCGGATTTCTGGTAGTTTCATCCATAGCTGCATCCGGCAGATGATTCTATAATGAACCTATCAGGGATCCTTTAGCGCGGGAGGATAATGATATGAAGCCATTTGCCAGAATGAAAACAGCTTTGATCGGCTGCGGCATGATCAGTGACATCTATCTTGAAAATAGCTGCAGAAACTTCAATATCCTGGACATCGTCGGCTGTTCTGACATCAGGCCGGAGCGCAGCACAGCCAAAGCCGAGAAGTTTGGCATCCGCCAGATGACCAACGAGGAAATACTGGCGGATCCCACCATTGAGCTGGTCATCAACACCACTTATCCCGTGTCACACTTTGCCGTATCCAAGGCGGCGCTGCTGGCCGGTAAACACGTCTACAGCGAAAAGATGATCGCGACGTCACTGGACGAAGCACAAGAACTGGATCGGCTAGCCCGGGAGCGCAAGCTGCTCATCGGTTGCGCACCGGACACCTTTATGGGCGCCGGTCTGCAGACGGCCCGCAAGCTGCTCGATGCCGGCCTGATCGGCACGCCCGTCGCCGCCCAGGCCATCATTGTCCGTGGCTACCATCACGAAAGGATGCGTACCGAGCCTGAGAAGCGTTTCGCTTTCTGTCCAGGCGGCGGCATCATCTTCGATGTCGGTTGTTATTATCTGACCGGCCTTGTCAACCTGCTGGGCCCAGTGCGCCGGGTTTGCGGTTTCTCCCAGACACGCAATGCCCAGGAGCGTATCTACCGGCATCCGGACAATCCTGAATACGGCCAGGTCATGTCGATCGAGACACCTAATAACACAGCCGGTACGCTTGAGTTTGAGAACAAAGTGATTTGCCCGGTCCTTACATCGTCAGAGTCTGTCAATGTCACGAACAGCTTCGTCATCCACGGGACAGATGGGCGTCTGGTCCTGAATGACCCAAATACCTTCGGCGGTCCGATCCACGTCCAGACCAGGAGCGGCGACGAACTGTCCATCCCCCTGACTCATGCCTTCACTGCCAACATGCGCGGCCTGGGCGCCGCCGATCTTGCGTACGCAGTGCGCAACAACCGCAAGCCAAGGGCCTGCAGCGAAACCGCCATCCATAACCTGGAGATAGCCCTGGGCATGATCAGCAGCGGAGAGACCGATACAATCTACCGGATGACAACGACCTGCACACGCGCTGAACCTCTGATGGCCGGCGTCATGGAATATCCGGAAATGGCACTCGACCTGTAGGTTGCTGCTTGGCTCAATAAGCCGCTTCGTAACGTTCAATAACGGGAAAGAAGGTTCACAATGGGTATCAGCATTCAGATGTACACCTTGCGCGATTTCATAAAGACACAAGATATGCTCCGCGAGACTCTGGCAAGGGTCGCTCGGATCGGGTACCGCACGGTCCAGATCAGCGTCCCAACCTGGCTGACAGTCGAAACACTCAAAGTCATGCTGGACGATGCCGGCCTGGCGGCCGACTCGGTGATGGCGCCGACAGCAACGGTTCAAGATAGGATCGACGAAATATGCCGTACGGCTTCAATCCTGCAGACCGACGCCGTCCGTACCGATGGTATACCGCGTCACTATAGCGAAACAGCCGAAGGCTTCAGCCAGTATGCACGGATTCTGCAGAGCGCCGGCAGCCTGTTGCGCAAACATGGCCTTCATTTCATGTACCACAATCACGCCATCGAATATACCAATTTCCCCGTTTGCACCGGCATGGATATCCTGCTGCGCGAAACAGATCCTGATTGTGTCTGGTTCCAGCCGGATGTCCATCACATCGCCGCGGCCGGACTGGAACCGTCACAGGCGCTGTACGATTTTGCCGGGCGATGCGCCTATGTTCATATGCAAGGTTATGGCATCGTCCCCGGTGAAGGACTTGATCCGCAGGTGCCGCGCAGAACCGTTCCGGTGGGAAGCGGCAACCTGAACTGGTCCGGCATCGTCAACACATGCCAGATAATCGGTGTCAGATTGTATGTTGTCGAACAGGATTTCTGTATGGGTGATCCTTTCGCTGAAATCGCCCAGAGCTATCGGGCTATGCAAATCCTGGGCATCCAGGATTGATCGTTAAGGATTAATATGACCAGGAGGATAAGGATATTATGAGTCAGATTGGATTACAGATGTACACCATGCGCCACGTCACAAAGGATCGAACGGCTTTTCTCAACACGCTCGATCGCCTTGAGGTGATCGGCATCCAGGATGTTCAGATATCGATTCCGCCTTTCATGAGCTGTGCGGAACTGGCAGACGTGCTGCAAAGCCACCAGATGAAAGCCGACTCAGTCTTCTGCACCGTGACAAAGATCCCGGACAGCCTTGACCAGATCGCACGCGAAGCAGACCTGCTGCAGACCGACGTGCTGCGTACAGATTCCATTCCACCCGAACTGCGCCGGACAGCAGAGGGCTACCGCACATTTGCCGCAGATCTGAACAGGAGCGGGCAGGCGTTGCGAGACCTGGGCCTCTCTTTCATGTATCATTTCCATGCTTTTGAATTTGTCAACTTCGGTTCAATGCGTGGCATTGACATTCTGCTTGACGAGACAGATCCGGCTGTCGTTATGTTCCAGCCGGATGTTTTCTGGCTGACCAGCGCCGGAACGGAACCGTCCGATTTTCTCTGGCGTTTCGCCAACCGGGCGCGCTACATGCACGTCAAGGATTATGAGATCCGTCAGCTGGACGGAGCCATCGAACAGGTTCCCAGCCATTTCGCACCGGTTGGCACCGGCAACCTCAACTGGCCGGGCATACTCATAACAGCCGAAGCCATCGGGATCGAACGCTATGTCATCGAGCAGGACATCGTCGACGGCGATGTCTTCGACGCTGTCCAAGTCAGCGTCGACAACCTGAAGAAGATGGGGCTGGTTTGACCTGTCGGTCAAATAACTCGTGATCGCATATAGAGCAAGGCCAGGATTCTGCCTGGACAGAACCCTGGCCTCTGCTTAAGGGTTGCTACAATGAGCTGAAAATGCTTCGCTTTAGTTTCCGACTGCAGCTTTGTAGGCCGTATTGACCTCATCCAGAATTTGATCAAGTTCCTTTTCGACAACTTTCATCAAAGCCAGCAGGTCATCATATGACGCCGCTCCCATGATGACCTTCTGTTCCATATCGGACAGGGGATCAAGGACATCCGCCTTGTAGTCCTTCGCAGACTGGGTTGCTGTTACAGCGCCCGGGACCGCATAATACGAGAAGTCACCGTTACGCGTGTAACAATCGTAAGCCAATCGCTCGACTTCGTTCATTGTTTCCGGCGTTTTGCCGCTCATTGCACGTGTGATAAATGAGTCGCCGCTCCAGTAGATCGGTGTCCAGTTGGCGACCATTCCAGCTTTACGGGCTTCGTCATAGCCTGCATCATAAGGTGGCAGCAGCACAGGTTTACCATCGACGATCTTGTGGTGAACGCCTTCTTCGCCAAAATTGGTCGTCAGGATTCCTTCCTCAGACCAGAGCCAGTTGAAATACTGGATCAGTTTCTCCGGATCGCCTGCCTGAATCGTCACGGCGCCGGCAGTACCGATCGGGGTGCGCGCCTGTATCCAGCGTCCGCCCGGTCCCTGTATCGGTTCGATATAGCCGAGGATGCCTTCAGGGGTCACTTCTTGAAGCATCAATGTGAGCCTTGTCGCTTCATTGCCTGTTCTTTCCACTGCGCCGGCTTTGCTGGTAATGAGCAGTTCATCCATTGCAGTGTTGTTGGTACTGCGTGTGATGTATTCAGGATCGACCAACTTTTCATTATAGAGATAAATCAAGTTGTCTATAGCCGCTTTATAATTAGGGTGTTTGTAACGGATAACCAGCTCTCCGTCAACGGGCGTGTACAAGCCCGTTATACCATATGCATTAAACCACTGGTTGTTGTTGCCGATCCAGGGAATCGTATCATTCTGTCCCGTTTCGTTGGGATCTTCATCGCGAAAAGCCTTCATGACTTCGATCCATTGTTCGACCGTTGCCGGCGGCGTCAGATCGAGCTTTTCCAGCCAGTCGTGGCGGATCATGACCGATGTGCTGTATGTGAACGAACAGAAATTGTTCACCGAGTAGATGTGACCGTCTGAATGCCGTACATACGGGAGAATGTCATCCTGGTAATAGATCTTCGTGATGTTCTCGCCATATTCGTCCAGGAGTGTTTCAATTGGTATGATGGCGCCTTGTGCGATCCACTCAGAGGGAACGACCGATTGCCACATGAAATAAACCAGATCGGGTAAGGTGCCTGAGGCGAGTGTCGTGCTTGCTTTGTCCATGAAACCGCTTGAGGGAACCATGGTATAGGTGATTTTTGTGTTTGTCAGTTCTTGAATCAGGTCCTGGATCTGATTTGATTCAGTTGCCGGCGGATGAATGCCATGTAAAATGCTGAATTCAAATGTTTCCGCAAAAGGGATCACCGGCTTGGGCGGCTCTGTCGTTGTCGCAGCTGTTGTGCCGCTTTGAGTAGTCCCGGCCGTTGTCCCGGCTGTTGTCCCGGCCGTTGTCCCGGTCGTTGTCGTTTGTTGCCCGGTGCATGCTGCAAGCATACTGATCGTGAAAAGACAAACCAGAACGAGCAGCGTGATCTTTTTCATCCTAAACATCTTAGTCCTCCTTCTATGAGCTTGACCTCATATTCATAATCATTGGATGACGCATCGGTGTTCACTATACCTTTAAGCCCCCCTTCCATATCCATGACTCTGATATCCGCTTTTTTACTTATCCCTTTACAGATCCCAGCATGATCCCCTTGACAAAATATTTCTGAATAAATGGATAAGCCATCAGCATCGGCAC
>JAWSUP010000174.1:6412-8729 GCA_033549405.1 Bacillota bacterium
GCACGATGGAAAACATAATGGTCGCATATCGGATCGAATCAGAAATCAAGTCAAGTCTCTCACTTTGCTGCAGAACGTCCATGCCATATTCATAGGCTGAGTTCTGTAAAATGATGTCGCGTAAAACCAGTTGCAGCGTGTATTTCGTATTATCTTGCAAATACAAAAGCGGCGCGAAGAAACTATTCCAAAGGCCGACAGCAAGCCATAAAGTAACGGTTGCC
This sequence comes from Bacillota bacterium, assembly GCA_033549405.1. GTDB lineage: Bacteria > Bacillota > Clostridia > Saccharofermentanales > UBA5734 > JAAYBY01. The sequence continues at coordinate 6,637 of JAWSUP010000174.1, forward strand.
AGCACAGGTTTGCTGAGTGGCACAACAATCCGAAACAGAATCGTGAAATCATGCGCGCCGTCAATCCGCGCAGATTCTTCAAGTGAATCAGGCAGGCTTTCGAAGAAATTTCTCATGACAATCACATTGAAAGCGGCAATGAGACCCGGTACGAACAGGGCAAAACGGGTGTTGTATAAACCGATGTTCTTGACAACCAGAAACAAAGGTATCATGCCTCCGGAAAACCACATGGTTAACGTGATCATGAACGTGATCCATTTGACACCCGGCAGGCTTTTTTTCGACAGCGGATAGGCTGCCAGCATTGTCATCAGCAATGAAGATGCCGTTCCAAGGGTGACGACATACAGCGTATTGCCATAAGCGCGCAACAGGGCGCGGTTGCTGATGACAGCAAGGTATGCGTCAAAATTGAGTTTTTGCGGGTAGATGGTCACCTGTCCCTGCAGGATCGACGAGCTGGAACTGAGTGAAACCGATATAATGTTCAGAAAAGGCAAAATCACGCTGACAGCATAGGAAAAGACAAAAAAGTAGATGATTGCCTTCCAGAAGAGCGAGCTCGTGTTTCTGATTTTACGTCCCATAATATGCACCTACCACAAAGAACTCTGAAAGAGTTTTCGGCTGACAGTGTTTGCAATGACAATCAAGACCAGACTGACAACTGAGTTGAACAAGCCGACAGCAGTCGCAAAACTGAATTGGCTGTCCAGTATGCCCCTCTTGTAAACATAGGTCACGATGACTTCTGCGACTTCACGGTTCATGGGATTCTGCATCAGCAAAATCTTCTCAAAATTACTGCCCAGCATTTCACCGATGCGCAAAATCAATAAAATGGCGATTGTGCTGGATATTGACGGAATGGTTATATGGACAGCCTGCTGGAATCGGCCGGCGCCATCCATGAATGAAGCTTCGTACAGGTTTGGATCGATGCTGCTGATTGCAGCCAGATAGATGATCGAACTCCAGCCTGTGCCTGACCAGATACCTGACGCCAGGTAGATGGTGCGGAAGTAGCGGGCTTCGCCCATGAAATAGATTGGCGTACCACCCAGCCGGGTGATCAGCTGATTGACGATACCAGAAGCCGAAGTCGGTGACAGCAGGACGGTCACCATACTGACAATGACCACTGTCGATATAAAATAGGGCATGTAGGTGATCGTCTGAACGGTCTTTTTAACTCTGAGTTGCGTTATCTCATTGAGCAGCAGGGCAAAGATAATCGGTAAAGGGAAAAAGAATATCAGGCTCAGAACATTCAGTATGACTGTATTCCCGATCACCTGCCAGACAATTCTTCCAGAAAAGAATGTCGTGAAATGCTTAAGCCCGACAAAATCACTGGCAAAAACGCCGCCGAAAACCTTGTAATCTTGAAAAGCGATGACAAGGCCCCACATGGGTATGTAGTGAAAAATAATATAATACAAGGCAACCGGCAGCAGCATCACATATAGGTACTTATGCATCGCCATCCGCCTGAAAAGATGCTTATTTCTTTTTCCCGCATGTGCTGTACTCAGTCCGCTCAAGATCAGGTCCTCCTTCCTTCCAGTCGCCATGTCAAAACACAGCTTGCGTAATCGCCTTGCAGACTGATCTGGATGCCCCGGTTCATCAGTCCCGCACCGGACATCTTCTGTCCGTCATCGCAGCTGTAGATCGCATCGGCAAGTAAACCGCGCAGACGGATAAGTGGCAGTTTCTGGCGGAAATTCATGCCGTGACCGAAGGCAAATACCGTTGCGGCCGTCCTTTGCCTGTTGACATACTGGAAAATGGCATAGGGCTCATCATATGCTGATGCAAGTTGGTAAACCCAGGCATTTTGCAGATCCGGACGCAGCAATTTGAAGCGGGACAGCCATTCTTGCAGCTCTGCCAGTTCTTCAGCCGGCGACGTCAATAGGTTGATCCCAATGCTCATCGACCCCAGCATGCCGATATGCGCCCTGAAGCGCAGCGGCGTGACCCGGCCATTGATCGTGTTGGGCGAAGGCGATATGTTGCCGGCGCCACCCGCGGTTTTCGGCAGAAACAGTGTGGTGAAACCTTCATGAATTTTCATCACATCAACC
>JAWSUP010000175.1:0-8699 GCA_033549405.1 Bacillota bacterium
GGGACGAACCGCCTGCCTGCCGCGTCTGGCTGATCAGGCGGACCAGCTCAAAAGTCGGCATGCGGCCGATCAGGACGCCCATCTGTTCAGAGGTCGTAAAAATTTTCTGGCCGCTGCTGCTCAAAACCATGATGGAGACGTCAGCGTCTGTTGATAGCTGGTCGATCAACACAGACAGGTCTTCATGCTCGATGTTGCGCGCCAGGATATCGGCTGTGCTGATGATCTGCCGTGTCTTGATGCTGCGGTAGAAATGGTCCAGCAACACCGTCTGGAAGATCCAGAGCAGGACGAGCAGGACAGCTGAAAAGAGCAGGAATGACAAAAACAGGTTCCACTTGATGCCCGGCATCCTGCCCCGGACAGACGCAGCAACCGCAGAAGGCGACAGGGGCGCACAGGATTCCGGGGACGCAGATACTGCAGTGGAATCAGGGGATACGCCAGCTGTCCGGTTTTTCCGCGACCATTCAGGGAAGATCCGTTTCAAAGCGATACCCCACCCCTCTGAGTGTGACGATGAACTTGCGGTATACGCCCAGGCTGTTGCGCAGCAGCTTGATGTGCGTATCTAAAGTCCGGTCATCACCGAAAAAATCATAGCCCCAGACTTCAGACAGGAGCCGCTCGCGCGTCAGGGCGATGTTGCGGTTGCGGGCAAGATAGAACAAGAGATCATATTCTTTGGGAGAGAGTTCGAGTCGTCTGTCGTCGATCAGGACCAGGCGTCCGGTGAAGTCGATCTTCAGTCCCTCATACTGGACGGTCTCGCGGCTGTCTGTTTTCGTCTCTTTGCGGTTGCGCGTGATCAGGACATTGAGTCGCATCAACAGCTCCCGCGGTGAGAAGGGCTTGACGACATAGTCGTCGATACCCAGCTCAAAGCCGTGGATCTTGTCGTATTCCTCTCCCCGGGCTGACAACATCAGGACAGGGATCCGTTTGCACTTGAAGATCTCCCGGCAGGCAGAGAAACCATCCAGCTCCGGCATCATGACATCCATGACGATGGCGTCGAAATTGAGGTCGCGGCACAGGCGGACCGCCTCCATGCCGTCGGCTGCTTCCGTGACATGGTAGCCTTCGAATTCCGCGTACTTGCGGATCATCAGGCGGATTTTCTGTTCATCGTCCACGATCAAGATGCGATTCAAATGCATTCAACTCCCTGTGTCCATTATACAGCCACATGACCGGAAACGGCAGGATACCCTGATCCCGACCGTTTCCTCTTGGTGCCTCCGTGTATATAAAACCGGACTGTCGTCCCGGGTGGTTGCGCGGGCAAACCGGTCCGGTTGTCTTTTCCGGTTTCAGAGTAACAGGCTGATGTGACGGTTGCTTGAACACAGTCTGAACAACATTGGAAAGTCATGTCAGGCACAGGCTGCGCTAAGGAATACCGTATAACATGATTACCTCATTGCTAATTCAGGTATCATTTGAATGATTCTGCCATCAAGAGCCTTACCATTTGCTTTTTTATTACGTTTCACCCCATCTGATCCCCAAGTTCCCCATTGCTTGAAAAAAAACGCTGCTTTCTGTTCGTCAGCCTGGTGCAATATTGAACGTACCCATTCAGATTTCATGGGTCGTGCCTGCACACCGCTCTCGCCTCCAACAATTACCCAATCAATGCCCGATAAGTCAAGCTTGCCTAAATCATCGATAAGCGGCTCACAAGACAAAAAACGAATTGAAGCATTTAGACCTCTGAGGCAGTCAATGCGTGTCTTTTCGGCAGCCGCTTCAACGGTCACTCCAAGCCAGACATTTTTCGGAATTACAGTTTGAGAGAAATACTCAGCCATTCTGGCTGCGCGTTTCGTCAGGATTTGATAGTGGTGATGTTTTGCCTGATGAATCGTGTCCATCACTCTATCAATAAAGTCAAATGGAACGGACTCATGGAAAAGATCAGCCATTGAACAGACAAAAACGGTGTGAGGCTTTTTCCATAGCTAAACCGTAAGCGGTCGATACCTGATCAGCTGTAGGCAACCGGCAACAGGTCATGTTAAAATAAAGCATGGTTGGCCAGGCGGACATGTCCGGTGATCGAATGGCGCGACGACGACTCTGGAGGCAAAAATGGAGAATCAAATGCTGAAAAGAACCATGATCGAGGCGGTCTGCAATCAGATCAACAACAATAATCCGAAAATGACCCGGATTACTTATAATCGTCTTTTATCAGAAGGATACTCTGATCAGGAAGCCAAGGAAGCGATTGGGGCGGTCTTGCTTGAAACAACCTATGATATGCTCAAAAATGATCAAGTCTTTGATGAAGATGATTTTTCCAATCGACTGGTCAACCTTTTGAGCATCAGAGGAATATCAGTCAGTCCAGATGACTCATTTGATGATTCAGAGCATGAGCTCAATGTCCTGTTCAAGCTGATCGAATTAAATCACGGACACTTTCCCGGGCAAGAACTGAGGCAACTGATTCAAAGAAGCAAGGAAGCGACCCCACTGCTGATCCGTTATCTGGAAAATGTCAGAGATAACCCGGAGAAGTATCTGGTTGGTGATCATTATTTCGGCTGCATCTATGCCATGTTCCTGCTGGCGCAATTCAGAGCTGAGGAAGCGCTGCCTGTTCTGATCGATCTGATCAGTCTGCCTGGCGACCGCGTTTTTGATCTGCTGGGGGATGATTTTGTCACTGAGGATCTGGGACGGGTTCTTGCGTCGCTGTGCGACGGCAAGACGCAGGCCATGAAAACTCTGATAGAAAACCGCTCCGTCAATGAGTATGCGCGTTGTCAGGCAACTGACGCTTTAGGCATCATGGCGTTGCATGACAGTGATATCAGGAATGAGGTTGTCGATTATTATAAGCAGCTGCTTGATCAAACGGTCAGGATTGATCATCCGATGGTTCTCGCGGAAGTGGTTCATTATTGCACCTGTTTATATGCAATTGAGTTGCTGCCCGACATCAAAACTGTTTATGCGAAGGGACTGATCGATGAATCCCTCATAACATTAAATGACGTGATGCATTCATTTGCGATGAGCCGAGAAGAGGTTTTAGATGAGTCGATTCATCTTAACAGAATGGACTACATAACGGACACCATCGGCGAGTTGTCGACCTGGGCCTGCTTCACGGACAGTGCCAGTGTTCTGCCTTTCAGGTATTTTTCTGGCAAATCGCCGCAAACGGCTGCCGCCGGACAGGCGCCGTCGAAAATTGTCTCAATCAAAACCGGCCGCAACGATCCATGCCCGTGCGGAAGCGGGAAAAAGTTCAAAAAATGCTGCGGGAAAAACCGCGGCGATTAGCATTGCCTGATGGTAACTGAGTTTGGGTTAGGAGGCAGATATGCAGGATGAAACGATTGTCCGTCTGACAGCAGCCGATTATGATGAAGCCATTGACTTTCTCAATCTCGTTTTCAGCCAGGCGGGCAGGCCGCATGATTTCGAGAAAATGCTGCCCAAGATGTGCGTGCCCGATGACGAGCACATGGGGCGGCACTTCGCCATCAAATACGAGGACCGCATCCAGGCGATGCTGGGCGTCTATCCGCTGAAAACCTTCATCGCCGGCAGACCGTTCATGTTCTCTACTGTCGGCAATGTGGCGACCCATCTGAAGGCAAGAAGCCGCGGCTACATGACCCTCCTGATGGACGAGGCGATGCGCGAACTGGACCGCATCGGCGCCGATGCGTCGCGACTTGGCGGACTGCGGCAGCGCTATAACCGCTATGGCTTTGAGAAGGCCGGAACGCTTTACGACTACACGCTGAGTGAGCGTAATGTCCGCGCCTGCTTCGGTGACCTGCTGTCGGGCGACATCCGCTTCACGCCGATCGGCAGCGAAGACAACAATCTGCTCGAACAGGCCTGGAATCTGTTTTACCAGCGCGAGATGGCGGTCGACCGCAACAACCTGACCGACTTTTACCGCTCTTTGCAGGCCTGGCAGAACCAGCCCTGGGCTGCCTTTGATCCGGATGGCCATGTTATCGGCTACCTGTCGGCATCTTCAGGATCTGATACGCTGGCTGAGCAGGTCGCTGACAGCCCCGGACGCCTTGTCGAGATGCTGTGCGCCTGGATCATGCAGCGGCAGCTCGATAGCATCTCGTTCAGCCTGGCGCCCTGGGAGCTGGCAGGCTGCCGGACCTTCAACCGCATTTGCGAACAGCTGAGCGTCAAACCGGCCTCCCAGTTCCTGATCCGCAACTGGGCCGGTCTGACTGACGCCCTGCTGGCCTTAAATGCTCGCCTGCATCGTTTGCCGGCGGGCAAGGCCGTCATCGGCATCGATGATTACGGCAGCATCACCTTGCATGTCGACGGGCCGGACGGCAGTTGCCGGCTGAGCGAAGACGCACCCGACCTGCAGGTCGACCGGCTGACCGCAACCCGGCTCCTGTTCGGCCCGATGCCACCGGCTGCTGTTGTCGAACTGCCGGACACCACTGCTCCTTTGCTGAGCAGCTGGCTGCCCCTGCCCCTTTCCTGGAGCGGCCAGGATCGGGTATGACAGCGTGAGGAGCTTTGTTCCATGAGTGTGACGGTTGCCGACCTGATGAAGCTCCCCTGCCTGCAGGAAGCGGAAGTGATCGCGGGGCGCGCGGGTCTTAACCGGATCGTCTCATCGGTTTCGGTGCTTGAATACGCGGATGTGAGCAAGCTCAGCGATGAGCTGTTTAAAAACAACGAGTTTTACGGCAGCGAGATTGTCATCACCGGCTTTATCAACATCAAGGACGATGTCGATGCGCAGTGCGCCAATATCCAGCGGCTCTGCGAAGCCGGCGAAGTGGGCATCATCCTCTACTATGTCGGCATCTTCATGCCGGGGATAGATCCCAGGCTGATCGAACTGTCAGACAGCCTGGGCTTCCCATTGATCTGCATGCCGAAAAACAGGATGAACCTGCGTTACAGCGAAGTGATCTGCGAGGTCATGGAAGCCATCTACAATGATCATCTGACAGAAACCTACTTTATCAGTGAGATTCTCGAGCGCATCGCCCAGCTGCCGGATCACCAGCGCAGCATCGACACGGTTCTTAAGATGCTCAGCGACCGCATCCGGACGACGGCCGTCATGACCGACCTGTCCGGGCATGTGCTGAACATAGCGGCCTGGCCGCGCACGCTGGAGATCGACATGGCGGTCGTGCGACAGGCGGCTGCCGCAGGGCAGACATCAAGCCGGTCGTCTGGTCAGCCGGTTCAACTGCAAAGCCGGGGCAAAGAGCTGCTGGTTTACTGCCTGCCCATTGCCGACGATTACAGCACCGGCATGCTGCTTTACCTGATCAAGGAGAATGAAGCGCTCAAAAACGATGCAGCCAGGCAGGCAGCGGAACTCGTGCAGCTGGCGGTCAGGTTGTGGAGCCGTCATCACGCCGGTATCGTGATCTCAGAACTGGTCAGCGCCATCCTGAAAGATGAACCGATCAAGATGCGCCGCCTGGCGGAGATTTTCAAAATAGACGTGGCATCGATCGACTCCCTGTGGGTATTCGTGCCCGGACGGAAAGCCGAAAATGGCAGCGAAACGAAACCGGAGCTGCAGAAGACCTGCGCCATCATCAAGGAACGGCTGAGCGGCCGTTTTGCCACTTTCTTTGCCGACACATACGAACGCAATATAGTCGCTTTTATGAAGCGTTCCGCCGCGGCAGATTCCGGCGAACTGGCCGCGACCCTGCATGAACAGCTCGAGCAAAACGGCCGGCAGGGATGCCTGGTGATCTGCAACAACATGGCTGACACAACCGATGTCCGGCGCACATACCTGGCGATCGGAGATTTTCTGGATACAGCCCGGCTGATCCAGCCGCGGAAGAAAATATTCACGGCTCAGGAAATTCTCTTTGCCGGGAGCTGCCATGCCATGATCGCCCGGGGTGAACAGGCGGTCGCTGAGCAGCTGACCTTACTCGCGCCGCTGGGCGGCGACGGCGGCGATCCGCAGCAGGACCTGCGCGACACGCTGGCGATACACCTGCTTGATGCCGGATCCAGTGTCTCGCAAACGGCCGACCTGATGTTTCTGCATAAGAACACGATCAAGTACCGCCTGCAGCGGATCAGCGACCGGCTGGGTTTTCATGTGGACAGGATGCCTGAGACGATCGGCCTTTACCAGGCGGTCGCCCTGCTGCGCATGATTGGCAGCATTGGCAGTTCATGAGGGGTCATGAGACAGACCTTCCACGGGACGACTCAAGCAGCATGACAGCGTAAGCAGCGTCGTAAAAGGCCTTATACAACCGTCAACTACTTGTTTTCGTGGCGACGGTTGCCTTTTTGTCCAAAACAACAAAAGCAGTGCTGTTCATTTCTGCTTTTATGCCAATCACTTCTCCGATACAGCAAGATATACTGATTTTATGTGTATCTGTCCTGAGAAAATTGAGGAGGAGAAGATATGAGCGAGAAAAAAACGGGGTTTGAGATCAAGCCTGAACAGCGGCAGAGCTGGTTCAGCATCGCCATGATCTGGATCGGCGCCATGATCTGCGTGCCGTGCCTCATGATCGGCGGTTTCCTGGGCATGGGATTTACGATTCCCAACATCATCATCTGTGTTCTGATCGGCTATGGCATCGTCTGCACTTACATGTGCTTCATGGGCATGCAGGGCTGTGACACGGGGCTGCCCACATCCCAGATGGCGGCAGGCGCACTGGGCGACAAAGGCGCCCAGCTCCTGATTTCCCTGCTGCTGGGCATTGCCTGCATCGGCTGGTTCGGCATCCAGTCCGCAGTCTGCGGCGCTTCGTTCAGCGCGATGATTGCCGGCATGACAGGCTTTACCATTCCCGTCTGGATCAGCAGCGTTTTCTGGGGCCTGGTCATGCTGCTGACGGCTATGTTTGGTTATAAAGGTTTGAAGTATCTGAACTTCGTAGCCGTGCCGGCGCTTGTGCTGGTCCTGATCTATGGCCTCTGGGTCGCCTTTGTCCAGAAAGACGGGGCGGCCGTCCTGGCATCCTACCAGCCGGTGGCCCCCATGACGATCGTCATGGGCATCAACCTCGTCGTGGCGACCTTCGCCCTGGGCGGCGTGATCAGCGGCGACTACTGCCGATTCGCCAAAAATCGCGGCGATGTCATCAAATCAAGCGTGCTCGGCGTTCTGCCCATGGGCCTGATCATGCTCCTGATCGGCGCCGTGCTCAGCATCGTTGCCGGGGCTTATGACATCAGCGTGGTGCTGAGCGCCGTCGGCGTGCCGGCTCTCGGCCTTATTGCCCTGGTGCTGGCCACCTGGACGACCAATGTCACCAACGCCTACAGCGGCGGCCTGGCCGTGGCATCCCTGCTCGGTCTCGACGAGACCAAATTCAAGATCACAACCGGCATCTCCGGCCTGCTCGGCACCACCCTGGCCGCAGTCGGCTTCATCACGAAATTCCAGACCTTCCTCGGCATTCTCACCGCCTTTATCCCGCCCGTTGCCGGCGTGGTCATCGCCAATTACTGGATCGTCGGCCGCGGCAAGAAAGAGCGGTTCCAGATCAAGAGCGGTTTCAGCCTGGCCGGCCTGCTGGCTTTTGTCCTCGGCGCTGCAGTCGCCTATCTCACCGCCAACGTCTGGGTCTTTTTCGTCGGGCCGATCAATGGCATCGTCGTTTCCCTGATCGCCTATGTCGTTCTGATCAAATTCCTGCCGGATCAAAAAACGGTCACAGCCGGCGATGTTGCTGCCGCAGCAGTCACAGCAGCGGAATAGAAGAAGGAGGATGATCCTGTGCGCAAGATCGGTTTGCAGGCTATTGAAGACATCGCGCTCGGAGCAGCCCTGTTGGGCGCCGGCGGCGGTGGTGACCCCTATATCGGAAAACTGGTTGCGCTGGGCGCCGTGCGCGATTGCGGTGAAGTCACGCTCCTCGATCCCGAGGAGATCCCCGATGACGCCCTGATCGTACCGATCGCCATGATGGGCGCGCCGACCGTCCTGATCGAAAAAGCGATCAACGGCAATGAATACCAGACCCTGTACGACCGGGTCAGCCAGTTTTTCGGCAAACCTGTCTACGCGTTTATGCCCATCGAAGCCGGCGGCGTGAACAGCCTGCTGCCGATCGCCGCCGCCGCCCGCCTCGGCATCCCGCTGGTCGATGCCGACGGGATGGGCCGTGCGTTTCCGGAGCTGCAGATGGTCACCTTCACGATCGGCGGCATCAGGGCCACCCCGATGGCGCTGACCGATGAAAAGGGCAACTGTGTCATCTTCGACACGATCACCAACAAATGGACAGAAGAGCTGGCCCGGGCCGTCACCATGAGCTGCGGCGGTTCGGTGTCAGTCTCGCTCTACTGCGTCGACGGCGCCACCGTCAAAAAGCTGGCGGTCAAACAGATCCTCACCCGCAGCGAACAGCTGGGCCGGGCGATCCGCAATGTCAAGGCCTGTAACGGCTGCACGCCTGAGGAAAATTTTATTGAAATCACTGAAGGCTTCAAGATCTTCAAAGGCAAGATCGCCGATGTCCTGCGCGAAACCCGCGGCGCGTTCAATTTCGGGCGCGTCGTCCTGGAGGGTATTGGCGAATTCAAAGGCCGCCAGGCGGCCGTCGAGTTTCAGAACGAAAACCTGACCGCGGCCGTCGACGGCCAGATTGTGGCCACCGTTCCCGACCTGATCTGCCTGGTCGACACCGAAACCTTTGTGCCGGTGACGACAGATGCATTGAAATACGGCAAGCGTG
>JAWSUP010000176.1:0-8514 GCA_033549405.1 Bacillota bacterium
GCGCCTGCTGCCCGGAGGGATTCGGGTAGTATGTCTGCGACACCCCGTCCAGGCCTGATCGGGTCCATGTGCGGTGCAAATACATGGATCCGCTTTGTTGCCCGGGCGATCGTATCGATGGAAACATAAGGCGCTGTAAAGATGATGTCGACATCATAACGGGCAGCTGCCTCATCTGCAGCCATTGCCAGATCGACGACATCAGCGCCGAACAGATAAGCTTTCGGGCCGATCTCAAAAAAAGGCGCTCTGATCTGGTAGCCTGAGAACATTGCATCACCTCTAGTTCGATATACATTTATCTTACAAACAGACAATAGGGTAGTCAACGATATTTGCGAAAAGAGAACGAGTTGTTTTCGATATCGTAATATGATACAGTTAATTCACAGTTAAAGGCGATTGCACATGACGACATAAAGAGACGGTTGTCAAGGAGGTTTGGACATGAAACAGGAAGCCTGGATTGCAGCACAACAATCGATCACCATTGAAGCCAAAGCCGTCGAATCCGTACTGGCATCGCTCGACCCGGCCGCATTTGCCAAAGCGGTTGATGTCATGGCCGTCGCAGAACGGATCATCACCTGCGCCAGCGGCTCATCCGGAGCAGCTGCCATGAAACTGGCGCATTCGCTCTGCTGCATCGAGCGGCCGGCCAAATTCATGTCACCGGCCGAAGCCATTCATGGCGGTCTGGGCTGCGTCCAACCTGGCGATGTCGTCATCATGGTTTCCCGCGGTGGCAAAACGGCAGAACTCTTGCCCATCATCGATGTCGTCAATAGAAAGAAGGCGACGCTGATCGCACTGACAGAGAATATCACATCACCGCTTGGCCTCAAAGCAGATATCCTGATTCCCATGAACATCGCCCTGGAAAGCGACCCCCTGAACCTGATGGCTACAGCTAGCTATATGGCAACGGTAGCCATTTTCGACGCGCTGCTCTGTTCCCTGATCGTGGAAACAGACTACACGGCAGAGCAGTTTGCTCTGATCCATCCAGGCGGCGCTGTGGGGGAGAAGTTGAACAAGCCAGGCTGAGGGTAAATCACTAAGCGTCCCTAATGCAGGATGACTGCGCTTGCGGTGTGGATGATACGACAGAGGCCTGACTGCGCTGATCGGCTTATGAATCATCTGCCAACAGATAATGCCTATACTGCTGCTCTAGCATTCTTTTCATTTGTAAAACTACAGACTCAGGTTCCGTTATAACAGCATTACCAGAAAATTGAAATATCCACGATAGGAAAGAAGGGCTGACCTTCACGTCTGCTTGAATAGAAAAGTGTTGGTCAGGCTCTTTATTGATTTGAATATCAGTACCAAACCTGTCAATAACAGACCCGATGAGGCTGTTGTCAAAGACTATTGTCACCCTTTCAATATCACCGCCATACATCGAGAATGTTTGATGAATATAGCTGACCAAGTCGATATTACGTTTTGAGCTGGCGAACGATTCATCGCTAATGACAATATCAGTGATCTTATCGACTCGAAAATGTGATATACCGTGCTTTGGATAGTCAGCGATCAGATAATACTTATTTCCATCCCAATGCAATGCATATGGGCTTACTGTATATATTTGTCCATTTCGGCGATGCCGCATGCTTTTTGTCAAAGTATATTCAAAATACTTAAATGACACCATTCGGTTATTTGCTATCGACTCGTGCAAGCGGTCGATCGCATAGTATATGCATTCGTTTTGTGCCTTGTGCCGTCCATCTATGAAAACATACCGCCGCAAGATTTTGGCATCATGTTTACTGACCAGGCGACATAATTTATCGATTAGTTGCTTGCTCTTTTTCGCAGTTAGGAATATAGAAGATTGGATTGCATCAATCAGCAACTTGATTTCAGCGATCTCAAAAGACCTGTTTGCCCAGAAATAACCAAATCGGTTTCCTTTGGTCAGAATAATATCCATTCCGATTTCACGCAGTGCCTGTATGTCATAATATAACGATTTACGATCAAAACTGATGCCAGATGGTTTTAAACGAACAGACATCTCATTTAAGGTTATGGTATGCTGCTCATCAGATTCCTCTTGCAGAATCTGCATAATACGAAGAAGACGTAATCTCTGCATGTTATTTTGTCGCATATTTGGCCTCCATAAAACGAAATAAAAGTTCACGATGATGCTGATTCAATTTTATCACAATCTATGTACATAAAAAAGGACAATGAAAAATAGTCTCACCATTATTAATTTACTTTTGCAATTGCCGAGAATATAATGGAAACATTGGTATAAACATACAAATTTACTTGCCATGTGCATTTTGAGGCTTATAATATGACAGAATACAATCAAAATTTCGATTTCAATAAAATCTGGGCTAAATCAAGTCCAAGGAAATCACTCATACATCATATGATTGATGTTGGCATTCAATCCCAGGAAATTCTGTTGGCAAGTAGTCTTTCGCCTGTTGCCTGTTTTCTTGAAAATATTTTATCGCTGATAGATGGAGCGCTTATCAATACAGTCGGTTATCTTGTTGCCCTGCATGATATCGGAAAATGCCATCCGTGTTTCCAGGCGATGGACTCGGTAAACGAAAATGTCATAGAAATGCGAGAACTGAAATTACTGCAACAATCAACAGGAACTTTATTCAGACACGAAAAATATACTGAGAGAGTCGTTTACAGGCTGCTTAGTCAAACGGGAATAAAGGGGCGCGAACGAGACTCAGTTGACACAATAATTGCTGCTTTACGTTTGCATCATCAAGGAAAAAATGGCATAGGACAAGAGCCAGAAAAAAGAATACTGCCATTTTGGGTCAGACAGCAAAATGAGCTTAACCGTTTGGTCGCAGAAATATTCAAACCCGATATGAACGTTTTGAAGAAATGCATTCATCAAGATTGCTTTGGCATCATATTGAGTGGCATTACCATTCTTTCAGACTGGCTGGCTTCTGACGAGAATAATTTCCCATCTCCAGATGACGATATCAGTCTTGGAGAATATTGTGTTAAAGCCAGAGTTGCAGCACAAAAATCCATCAGCAGATGTGGCCTAAGTCAGCAACCATTGATTCCCAACCATCAGTATTTTTGCGGGTTATGGAAAACAATTTTCTGCAATAGTCTGCGACCATTACAGAAAATTTGCCAAGAAATGTGTCAGTCATGTAACCTAAAAGACTTTGGACTTGTAATAATTGAGGCTCCCATGGGCGAAGGCAAAACCGAAGCTGCAATTTATCTGGCATCACATATGCTGCATGCACATGGCAAAGATGGCATCTATTTTGCATTGCCGACTGCTGCCACGAGCAATCAGATGCATAACAGATTCAGCGAGTTACTTCGAACGCATCATATTGACAATGTAAGGCTTTTGCATAGTATGGCCTGGCAACTCGATGACCTGACTGCCGGATCTTCTGATGATAACATATCAAATGATTTTTCAAGTTGGTTAGCGCCTCTTCGAAGAGGGCTGTTAGCTCCTTATTCAGTCGGGACCATCGATCAAGTTATGTATGCCGCAATGGATGTCAGATACGGAGCACTGAGGTTGCTGGGCTTGACAGGTAAAGTTCTCATTCTTGACGAAATTCATGCATATGACGCATATATGAGTTCCATTATCGAACGATTACTGAGATGGTGTGCGTCATTGAATATTCCCGTCATTATGTTATCTGCAACTTTGCCACGGACTAAAAAAACGGCTTTCATTACGGCATACAGCGGACACCAGTCTGCAGAAGATCCACTCGACGATTATCCATTGATTACATATTGCAGTCCATCCATGCATATACATCAGAAAAGAATCGGAGATGCATACATTAAAAAGCATGTTTTAATACGATTGGCGAAATTATTGGGAAATTGGGAAGAAGTCGCAACATTAGCTCTTAGTTTAGTTGCCGATGGCGGCTGCCTGTGTGTCATAGTTAATACAGTCAATGATGCACAAACAGTATATCGGTTGATTAAACAAAAGAACACACATGGCGATGCGCTGTGGCTAAGGCTCTTTCATGCCCGTTTTGCAGCTGAGCACCGAGCCGCGATTGAGAACGAATGCATTCATGCTTTCGGAAAAAGCATCGATCAGAATCAAAGGCCAGATCGTGGAATTCTTGTGTCAACACAAGTGGTCGAGCAGAGCCTGGACATAGATTTTGACGGTATGATCACTGCTGTTGCCCCTGTTGATTTACTGTTGCAGAGAATGGGAAGACTGCACAGACATGCGGGAAGATCAAGACCAGATAAAATGCAGATGCCATTGATGACCATACTTGTACCGCATGTGAATGAAGAGTGGGGTAGCTCGGGTGCTGTTTATGCACCATGGATCTTGCATCTGACAGTCAATGTGCTCAAAGATATCTCCATGATAAGGATTCCTGATGATCTGCGCGTTCTCGTTGAAAAAGTTTACAGAACGGATCAACCGGATACAACCTCTCCAGAATTCAATCAGTGGTATGAAATGTACTACAAAGACCAATTCAATGCAGGCATTGCCAGGAGTTGTATTCTCCCGCCACCTGACCCAGACAGCTTCTTTGCAGCAAATGTCGATACGCAGCTATTTGATGAAGACAGTCTGGATGGAAATGCCCGCACCGCAAAAACAAGAATGGGAGAACAATCAATACGGGTTGCTTTAGTCGATAGTAAGCTGTACCACGATATTAAAAAGCAACAAGAGAGAGGATTGCCAGACAGACGATTGGCTCGAAAAGCACTGTGGAGATCTGTCTCGATCAGATCAAATCTTGTTTCTGATCAAGCGGCTGAAGGATTTCTTCCGCCATTTGCCGGGAAGGGGGTGTTAAAGGGCATTCAAATCTTATGTCAGCAAGAAAGTCAATATCATTTTAAAACGGCTCGAGGAATTCAAAAAATAGTTGAAGACAACGAATTGGGGATACTCATTTGAGAGGGGTGATTGTTTGGCTTATTACAATGTGCTTGATGAACCATGGATTTGTATTGAGGATCTTTTTGGAGCAACACGGAAGGCGGGTATAAGAGAAACACTCAAAGAAGCCCAAAACCTGAGACGGATCTGTGACAGTTCACCGCTTGTTTCGTATGGTATTCAACGAATGCTGATTGCTTTTCTGATGGATGCACTTCGGCCACAGACGGTCAACGATCTGGCTGATATTCTTTCGGATGGAGCATTTAACGATATTGTCATATGTGAATATATCAAGCAGTGCAATGAAGATGGTGAGAGTTTTAATCTGTTTGATGAACGGAAGCCGTTTTATCAGTCATCTTTCGATGAGCGTTGGGATGATGATGGTAAAATCAGATCAATTGCCTTATTGTTTCATGAGCAGCCTTCAGGAAATAATCATCTTCATTTTGATCATCGTTTGCAGAGTCAGATTGCGTATTCACCTGAAGAATGCGTTGGAGGTTTGTGTGCTGTCAATGTATTTTGCACTGCGGGGCTGCAGGGCCCGTCATCAATTAATGGAGCGCCACCGATATTTTCTTTGATAAATGGCGAGTCATTGTTTGAGACACTTGTTATGAGCATGATTGCCATACGCGAGAATCAATCCATTCCATTTGACAATCCGCCTGTCGCGTGGCGAGGTGGCCTGACAGTTGAACCGAATAAATCCGTGCCTTTTACATCAGTCCTGTACGGCCTGACCTGGCAGGCTCGACGCGTTTTGCTCATATCAGATGATGATGGCAAAGTCAGAAATATGTACTTTCAAAAGGGACTGAAGTTTGAAGGATTTGAATCCTGGCGAGACCCGCATGTGGCTTATAACATTGGTAAAAATGGCCGATCTTCATTAAAGCCACAAGAGAGTAAAGCGCTCTGGCGGGATATTGGTACAC
The DNA here is from genome assembly GCA_033549405.1 of Bacillota bacterium. Lineage (GTDB taxonomy): Bacteria > Bacillota > Clostridia > Saccharofermentanales > UBA5734 > JAAYBY01. Next base: position 5,866 of record JAWSUP010000176.1, read on the forward strand.
TATTGCTGCCGGAACAATCGAATGCAGATCATTTCCCGCCCATTATTATCAATCACTGCAGAAGGATTTATAGAAACATAAATAGTGAGAAGAATATCATATCTGTGTCGATTTTCGGTCTGGTGACGAATCAGGCCCAATATTCAAGTTGGCTATCTGGTGAGCTGTCAATACCAGGGCCGATCTTGGATCATCCTGACAAAGCGTTGCTTATTGCTGATTTGATACATCAGGCCGAGATTCTTGCGAGTGAGTTGAGGAAGTCGCTATACTTTGCTCAGGGAAACTCACGTGAGCAAGACTTGCGTGAACAAGCATTGAACTCATTTTTTCAAACTGCAGGATCAGTGTTGTATAGCAAGTTCTACACTGATGTAGCTCAAGCCGATCCTGAGATTAGTGAGTGGAATCGTAATATCATCGCCAATTGGAAAAAACGTCTGGTCCATGAAGCATATAACATTTTTTCGTCTGTTTGTTTGCGCATGGGAACAAATGCCCGTCAGTTGGAGAAGCATGTAAAGGCAGAGCTATATTTCTCAAAAATTATGAACAAATACTTGAAGGATGGTGATGATTAGTGGAATGTGCAAGTCAAAGGGAGATGATCCATTCGTTTTTGCAAAGACTGGAGCAGCTTGATGTTGGCGACAGGACTTCCTTGAAGCGGAACATTGGAAAACCCATCACAAAAGCTAACGGAGCAGCACTGGCAGCATTTTACAAAGCATTACCGAAAGATGTCGGCACATGGGCCGAAAATCGATATTTCACTGTTGCCTGTCTGACCTGCCTGTGGAAAATGGATGATGTGCCAAAATCAATGACGCCGTTTGAAATCTGCCTTAAGAAGATCAGAAGCAATGGATATGAGAGTTTTGACATTCGTGTCAGGGCGATTATCGACTCAGAGTGGGATGACGAAGATGGCTATACTGCTGGCAAGCTGGCAAGAGCAACAAAGCAAATGAGACAAAGAAATCTTGTTCCGGATTTCGCAGTATTATTAGAGGATTTGTTGTTTTGGAACCAGAACAACCGGACAGTACAACGAAAATGGGCCAAATCATATTTTGGGATTGATTTTGATAATGATCATAAAAACACAATCATGGAGGTATGACCAATGCTGTATGAATTTCACATTTTAAAAAACTATCCCCCGACAAACCTGAATCGTGATGATTCGGGAAGCCCTAAAAGCTGCATGTTTGGCGGCGTTCAGCGCAGTAGAATATCGAGTCAGTGTTTAAAACGCAGCTGGCGTCAATCTGACATTTTCAGCAAGCATGTTAATGAACTTGGAATTCGCACGAGGAAGCTCCCGGAGCTGGTTTGCAGCGAATTACAGATGATGGGAATTGATGACCAGTATGTTCGGGCAGCATCCAAAAAGGTAACAGGTTTTGGCAATGATAAAGGTTCGGAAAACGACAATAACCGTACATCTCAGATCATGTTCTTTTCAAAAGCTGACATAACAGCTGTCGCAGAACGGATCAGTCAAGTCATTCGTGAAGCGGAATCCCTGGATAAATTTGAGAAAATGAATGTGAAAGACTGGCAGAAAAAAATGAATGATGTTCCTGTTCGCCCCATAACTGTTGATATTGCGCTATTTGGCAGAATGGTTACATCTGACGCATTTGCCGATGTTGAAGCATCCATGCAGGTTGCACATGCAATATCAACACATGCAGTGAATCAAGAAAGTGATTTCTACACGGCTGTCGACGATCTGGTAAAAGGCGGAAGTGAAGACGACACAGGTGCAGGCATGATGGGTGATACTGACTTCAATTCGAGCTGTTATTATATCTACGCTGCTCTTGACATGGAGGAACTGAAAGCAAACCTGAAAAATTCGACAGAAGCACAAAAACACATTAATGGGATCGTACGCTGTCTGGTAGAAACAATGGCGTTCACGAATCCTTCAGGGAAACAAAACAGTTTTGCCGGTCATGTGGTGCCTGATGTTATCTATATTGAAAAGAAAAGCCGAAAGATTCCCATCAGTTATGCCAATGCCTTTTCTGAACCAGTCTATTCAACCAGACAAAAGGGACTTGTCAGAGCAAGTGCTGATCGTCTGGCAACTGAGATTGACGATATTGAAAACCAATTCGGCCTTTCTGTTGATTCTCGGTTCTGGTTCTGCAGATATACAGATGTAAAAGCACCAAACTCTGCTCACATGGCAAACTCATTTCAAGAACTATTGGAAATGATCGGCGCAGAAGAGTGAGGTGAGCATCAATGACTATACCAATATTGCTCTTGCGTCTGGAAGGTCCATTACAAAGCTGGGGGGAACGGGCACACTGGGATTATCGTGACAGCAGCCTTTTCCCGACTAAATCAGGCATTATCGGCATGCTTTCCTGTGCTTTGGGATATCGACGTGATGATGAAAGACTCAGCAGAATCTGTGACAACACACGGATAGCCATCCGCGCAGATAAGCCCGGACTCATAATGACCGATTATCATACTGTACAGGGACCAAATGGTGTGATCATAAATGCTGAAGGCAAAAGGAGACCCGGGAGCGGTACAATCGTAACGCCAAGGCAATATCTTCAAGATGCGTCTTTTTTAGTTAACAAGCAACTGGTTTAAACCCACTGGCTTTCAGCCAGTAAATCC
>JAWSUP010000177.1:0-8508 GCA_033549405.1 Bacillota bacterium
GCCGCATTGAGAGGACCGACCGGAATCGGCCTGGTCAAGCTGATGCGTGACCAGGATGCCGGCGATACGACCAATGACTACACATTCTACCTGACAGGCACCCCGGATGACATTGTCGCCCAGATCAGCAGCGGCCAGGCAGACATCGCTGCCTTGCCGACAAATATGGCGGCGATCCTTTACCAGAAGACCAGTCAGAGCATCCAGTTGTTGGCTGTCAATACGCTGGGCGTGCTATATATCCTGGAAAAAGGGGATACCATACATGCTCTGGAAGATCTGGCGGGCAGTGAATTGCTCGCATCCGGACAGGGCGCCACGCCTGAATACGCCATCAATGCGTTGCTGATGCAATCCGGTCTTGCTGACAAAGTCACTGTCACATACAAGACTGAGCATGAAGAACTGGCGACGCTTGCAGCCGCCGGACAGGCCGATCTGGTCCTGCTGCCCGAACCTTTTGTGACGACCGTCCTCAGCAAAAATCCCGACATGCGGATTGCCCTGGATCTGACAGAGGTCTGGCAGGAAGTCCATGCAGGCATAAATGAAAGCGAACTGGCCATGGGCTGCCTGATCGTCAACAAGGCGTTTGCCCAGCAACATCCCGAAGCGATCAAGTCTTTTTTGGAGGACTACCGGCAGTCCGTCGATACGGTGAACAGCGATCCGGATACAGCCGGCGCCTGGGTTGCCGAGTACAAGATTATGGCCGATGCCAAACTTGCTGCCAGCGCAATTCCGAACTGCCATATTGTTCTGATAGAGGGAACGGCAATGCAACCGGTGCTGGAACCGTTCTATCAGGTGCTTCATGCCGCCAATCCACAGTCGATCGGCGGCAAGCTGCCCGATGGAGCTTTTTATTACACAGGTGAATGATTGATCAGAAAAACAACTAATGCTATCTGCAACCGTCAAGAGGGCTGTACAACAATAAAAGTCCGGACAATGACGGAGATCTGATATAATCGTCAGTGATAACCCTTGATGACGATTATGGAGATGGAAACAGATGACCAAACAAATAAAAGGATCTGGCAGCAACCCTGGTGCGCATAATTTATTTATGCGGGTCAGGAATCGGTTGTCTTTACTGCTTGTCCTTTTGATCTGGCTTGGCATCTGGCAAGCCGCCTATTGGTGGGTTGGCCAGGATTTGCTTCTGGCCTCACCCTGGCAGGTTTTACAAAGCCTGGCCAGGCAGGCGGTACAGGTTGAATTCTGGAAAACTGCTCTTTATTCGCTTTTACGCATCCAGGCAGGTTTTTTGCTGGGACTTGCGACAGGATCGCTTCTGGCTGTACTGACAGTCAGAGTAGCCTGGCTGAAACGCTTCTTCCATCCGGCCATCAGCGCCATCCGTTCGACTCCGGTCGCTTCTTTCATCATCCTGGCCTTGGTCTGGATGTCCCATAACCGGGTTGTCATCTTCATTGTATTCCTGATGGTCATGCCCATTGTCTGGGCCAACGTGGCTGAAGGAATTGAAAAAACCGACCGCCAGCTGCTTGAGATGGGTTATGTCTTTCGCCTGAACAGGTACGATATGGTCCGGTTCATTTACCTGCCGTCGATCGCTCCATTTTTTATAGCAGCCGCAACGACGAGCCTGGGACTGGGCTGGAAAGCAGGTGTTGCAGCTGAAGTGCTCAGTCGGCCGCCACTGTCTTTGGGCGGCAGACTCTATGACGCCAAGATCTATCTGGAGACGGCAGACCTTTTGGCGTACACGGCGATCATCATTATGATCAGCCTCTTGTTGGAACGGCTCCTGCTGATCACCTTCCGTGCTGCCGGACGCTATTTCAAGGTACATGGCATGTCCGGCCGAAGGGCAGGATCGGATCTATGAGCATCGTCGCGCAGAATTTGACCGTCAGCCTGGATGGCAAAATGATCTTGAAGGATCTGTCATTAACCTTGCCCGGACAGGGTATTGTCGGTCTTTCAGGTCCTTCCGGCTGCGGCAAGACCACCCTGCTTCACACCCTATGCGGTCTGATCAAGCCTGATACGGGGGACCTGTCGGGGATTCTGAGCCTGAAGGTTGCCATGGTTTTTCAGGAAGACCGCTTGTTACCCTGGCTTACAGCCGGAGATAACCTGGATCTGGTTCTGCGTGATCGATCATTGGTCAGATTGTGGCTCAAACGCATGTTGCTCACTGAACAAGAAGACCAATACCCCGGTCAGCTCAGCGGGGGCATGAAGCGGCGCATTGCGCTGGCGCGCGCTCTGGCTATAGAGAGTGACCTGCTGTTACTTGATGAACCGTTCAAGGGTATGGATGAGACGCTCAAAGAGACGCTGTACGATTGGTTATATCTGGCCGGAAAAAATAAACCGGTGATCCTGGTCACGCATGACGCCGGCGAGCTGGCCGACCTGGCCTCTCAGGTCTGGCGGGCAGACGGCCCACCGCTCAATATTTTCACAGCACCATAAAAATCCCTGATGACAAACAATTGATGCAAAAAAGCGGGCTGTCCGTGAGGACAGCCCTTTGGGCGTTTAACTACTGATTCAATTCTTTTTGATTCGTGTCGTGTTCACAAGGCAACCAACTCATTCAACTCAGCTCTTGCTTATGCCATGTGGCATAAGATTCGATATCATAAACATATTCAATTTTCATCTGTTCAGATTCTTCTGTCAAAAGTAGACTGCACGAACTCCTTTCATCTCGATCTCCGCTCTGAGCGGATGGCAGATCAGATTGTTCTGAGTACACTTGTATGGACAAAAGTCATGGCGTTTTTAGCGTGGACGCCGACCACTGATTGCTGAACAGTTGTGGTTGGTTTGTCTTGTATCTGACTTCATTATAACTGATGAGTATGGCAAGAATGTTACAATCAGATGAAACTGTCCGGCAAAAAATAACAGTCAAAATTGTTTCACTTGCTGCAATTGTAAATATTTTTGACAATGCCTCAGCAGTCAGGATTCGATAAGCGAACCATCCAGTGCCAGATCGGCTGCAACTGCTTTCATGCCGTTGATCGTTTCGAGCAGTACTGTGTCCAGTTCCCAACCGAGCCATTCGGCGCCCTGTCTGATGATATCGCGGTTGACCCCGGCAGCAAAGGATGGTGTCTTAAACTTCTTTTTGAGCGACTTGAGCTCGAGGTCAAGGATGCTGCGCGACGGCCGCATCAGGACACTGGCTGTCACCAGTCCGGTCAATTCATCAATTGTGTACAGGACCTTTTCCAAGTCCGATTCCGGCTTGATGTCTGTACAGATCCCGTAACCATGGCTGAGAATCGCACGAACCAGACGGGGCTCCATGTCCAGTTCCTGCAGTATTTCACCGGTTTTTTGACAGTGCTGATCCGGATACTGTTCATAATCCAGGTCGTGTAAAAGGCCGATGATACCCCATTCATCTGCATCTGCGCCGGTAAAAAAAGTCGAAAAATGGCGCATGACAGCCTCTACGGACCGGGCGTGCTTGATCAGGCCATCTTGTTTATTATAGCGTTTCAGTAAGTCCAATGCTTCAGTACGATTGGGAATCCAGCTCATGGTCGATACCTCCGGTAAATTTATCATGTATGCAATTAATGAACAGCCACTAGTATTTTTCTGACAGCATGTAATGGCCACTCGTCTTTTCTATCAGGATACGGCATCTGACAGCCACTGGCAAGTTTAGGGTTGTTAAAAAATAACTTGCTCTATGATTCACTCAGAGGATTGACCTTGCTCATCAATTTTTCGGGAGAAAGACCAACTAATTTCATGACCATGCCCGATCTCGTCAATCCTCTGAGAGAAAGACCAAGTAACATCCTAACAATGCCCGAACTCGTCAATCTTTCGGGGAAAAGACCAAATAATATTTTAACAGCCCCTTGATTCGCCAAACAAGACAGTTTGCTGTAAAATAAGGCAGATGGTTTCTGATTCAGAAAGCAGCGAAAGTGAGGACCCGGATATGCCTGATGTTACACCCTCAACCCCCAAACAGGAGATGACCTTGTCGTCGATCAGCCAGATGGCTGAGACGATTCAGGAGAATATCGCTAAAGTCATCATCGGAAAAAGCATGGTCGTTGACCTGATACTGACAGCCATGCTGGCTGGTGGGCATGTGCTGCTGGAAGATGTACCCGGCACTGGCAAGACGATGCTGGCCCGTTCACTGGCCCGTTCGATCGACGCTTCCTTTAACCGCATCCAATTCACGCCGGACCTGTTGCCGTCTGATCTGACCGGCATTCACTTTTATCATCAAAAATCCGGCGAGTTCATCTTCCGCGCAGGACCTGTCTTTACCAATATCCTTTTGGCTGACGAGATCAACCGGGCGACTCCGAGAACCCAGTCCAGCCTTTTAGAGGCGATGGAAGAACGCCAGGTTTCCATCGATGGGCAGACAAGACTCCTGGATGAGCCGTTCTTTGTCATCGCAACCCAAAATCCTGTCGAGACCCAGGGCACATATCCGCTGCCGGAAGCCCAGCTCGACCGTTTCTTCCTGCAGCTGCCCATGGGCTATCCGGATCGGGACGAAGGCATGCAGATTCTGCGGCGTTACCTCGGCGATAATCCGCTCATGAACCTGGATCCGGTCTGCCATAAAGAGGATGTCCTTGCAGCCAGGCGGCTGATCCAGACGGTTCATGTCCACGAATCACTCCTGGAATATATCATGCGCCTGACTGAGGCGACAAGGGCCGATGACGGGGTCGCCATGGGTGTCAGTCCGCGCGGCAGTATCGCGCTTATCCGCGGCGCCAGATCACTGGCCGCTATCCGCGGCCGATCTTATGTCATCCCGGACGATATCAAGGAGCTGCTGATTCCCGTTTACGCGCACCGTTTGATCCTGCGCGGCAATGTGCGCAGCCGTACGTTGGCTGCACAGGAACTGATGCAGCAAATCAAGGACAACCAGCCTGTTCCAACGGAAAACTGGCTGGAGCAGTGATATGGTTCTGATTGGTCTTATTATCCTTTTTATCGCGCTTGTCATCGTGCAGCGACTGGTCTACAGCCGCTTCTGGACGCGCAACCTGACAGTCGATCTTGTATTTTCAGCAAGGACCGGTGTCGAGGGTAAAACCGTCAAGCTTACTGAAGTGATCACAAGTAAAAAAGCTTTGCCCTTGCCCTGGCTGACTGTGAAGTTCCAGGTCTCGCGCCACCTGGTTTTCCCAGATAAGCTCCATGCCACGGTAACCGATGATTATTATCGTGAAGATCTCTTTTCACTCGGCATGTACCAGCGGATCAGTCGTACACTCCAGATTTTCCTGAAAAAGCGCGGGTATTACACCATCAAGAGCATTGATCTGGTCAGCAGTGACCTGCTGTTGACCAGGAAGCTGGTCGATCATGCCAAGAGCCATTCCGTGCTGACCGTTTGCCCGCGCCTGATCGCACGTGAAGACCTGGATGTGCCTTACAGCCAGATCATGGGCCAGATTCTGGCCAAAACAGCCCTGCTGCCCGACCCTTTTGAATTCCGCGGCATCCGGGAGTATCAGGGATTTGACACCCTGCGTTCGATCAACTGGCTGGCGACCGCCAGAACCGGCGCCCTCAAAGTCAATGTTCATGAATACACGGCTTCGCGTGAAGTATTCATCCTGCTTAATGTCGAACCGGACGGCGCCTTTTATGAGGAGGAGCTGATCGAAGAAGGCATTCGCGTCGCCGCGTCGCTGTGCGAATACCTGGTTCAGGACGGGGTCTCCTGTGGCCTGATCAGCAATGCCCGCGATGTGATTACGGGCGAGGCGATTGATCTGGCGGCCGGCCAGTCGATCCAACACATCCAACAGGTGCAGGAACAGCTCGGGCGACTTGACCTGACCAAAAAACCGGTTCCATTTTCCGATCTGATCGAATTTCGCACCTTTGGAGCTAATTTTGATCCGGTCTTGCTGATGATCTCTCTAAACTGCAGCGACGCTGTCTGCCGGGCGTGGTCAGCCTGTATCGGGCGCGGCCATGAAGGCCTCTGGATCCTGCCGCGTTACGCAGATCGCCAGGATCGTCTGCCAGCTACAGAACATCCATATTTCTGCTGGGAGGTGAAGCGGCATGTCCGTTGAACGTCGTCACCGGCTTGCCATCGGTCTCGACCAGCACAGCCTGATTACAGAAATCATGCAGAGCCTCCTGATCCTGGCATCTGTGGCGATTCCGGTCATATACTTTGCTGCCGAACAGGTATGGCTGCTTTTTGGCGTTTTTCTCTTTGCCCTGATCGCTGGCGTCTGGATCCGTTGCACCTGCCGTCATATCTGGCAGTTTCTGCTGATGAGCCTGATTGTAATCGTGCTGCCACTTGTCCTGCCGATCCTGCCCGCTTTTGCCGTTAACATCTGGCCGCGCCTGATTGCACTGCCGGTTCTGCTTTTCATCAGTGGCCGTGCTTTCTATCAGCGATTGAAGCAAAGTGAAGAGAAGCCACTTGCAGACCCGGTGCAACAGGCCATGGTTATCGGATACCTTCTGGCCCTGAACCTGATCGCCTTGCGACTCGGTCTGACGGCGGTCAGCCAGGCCTATTTCTATGTCGGCATCATTTACTTGATGCTCGCGCTCTACCGCTGGCACCGGCTTGCCCTGGCCAGCCAATTGGAGCGGTTCCTGAACATGCCTACACAGCCGGCTGACCGGATCATGCATTTCAACCGTATCCTGCTGCTCGGTTATGGCATTGTCACGCTGCTGCTGCTTCTGGTCTCGCCACTTTTTCGCCTGCACGACCTGCTGCCTTTGATCGGCACTGGGTTGCTCGCTGCCTTACGCTGGCTGATGAGGCTGTTAAGTTCCGGAGATGATCCTGTCCCGACTGATCCTGTCCCTGAACCGACTCAGCCGCCTTCCGGTCAAGATCCGCATCTGCCGTTTGAACCGAAAGAGACGGCCCGCTGGCTGGAGATTCTGCAAGAAATCTTTTATTACCTGATGATTGGTGTGGCCATTCTGATTCTGCTGGCCATCCTGGTCGCAATCCTGTACTCGCTGTACAAGCGGTTTTATGAATCAGCCCAGCCCGCTTCGGACAAAATGGAGTCGCTCCTGCCATCACTGACAGAACAGACCAAAGACCGGCTGCGCCGGATGAGAAACCGTCTGAACATCCAGTTTGGCCAGACGCCTGCTCAGCGGATCAGACGCAGCTTTTATCGTTTGATCGAAGCACAGATCAGGCGCGGTCTGACACTGGAAACCAGCCAAACCACACGCCAGATCATGGCCGCATTTGATTATGACCGCTTCCCGGATCTTACCAGAATCCAGTCTGTCTACGAAGCGGCCCGCTATGGTCCTGACATCAGTACGGCGGAGGACGCCGATCTGATGCAGGAATGGTACCGCAAACTACGCAAACAGGATCTGCTGTTGCCCGGCACTGCAGGCAAAGGACGGAAAAAGCCGGATCCTGCAACGGCGGATCGAAAGGGAAATGCCTGATGAAACAGATTACTTTGTTCGTTCTTAAATACTGCGGTTATTGCCGTCGGGCCTTGCAGCTCATCGATTCTGTCAAAGCCGATCATGCCGACCTCGAGCCCGTACCGATCCACATCATCGATGAAGGAGAGCAGCGCGAACTGGCCCGGAAGTTTGATTATTACTTCGTGCCGACCTTTTATATCGAATCAGTGAAAATCCATGAAGGGCCGGTCGATTACAATCAGGTTCTGGCCATCCTCAGGCAGGCGCAAGAGGCGCAAGACGATCCGGCCAACGGCACCCGATCCGGGCAGGGCTGATTGACAGTGATCCAGGTTAACCCTATACTTTTAATGTTCAGTGTTACTTTTCAACGGGTGGAACCCGGCTGATTCGCCATACGGCATAAGGAGGCATCCACTTGCGCGAAGAATGTGGCATTTTCGGTATCTTTGCTGATGAGGGCACAGATGCCGCTTCTGTCGTTTACCATGGCCTGTTCGCTTTACAGCATCGCGGACAGGAGAGCTGCGGTATTGCAGTCAATGAGCATGGCAATGTCAGGCATTTCAAAGACATGGGCTTGGTCAGCGAAGTATTTACGGAACCGGTTCTGTCCCAATTGACCGGGCATGTGGCCATCGGCCATGTTCGTTATTCAACCAGTGGCCAGAGCAGCCGGGAGAATGCCCAGCCGTTGCTGACGCGTTACAGCAAAGGCGTGATGGCCCTTGCTCACAACGGCAACCTTGCCAATACGCAAGCGCTGAGGACAGATCTTGAGAATCAGGGCGCCATTTTCCAGACAACGATTGATTCGGAGATCATCGCTTATCTTGTGGCCCGCCATCGAACGACCAGCAGCAGTGTTGAAGAGGCTGTCAGCCGTTGCATGATGCAATTGCGCGGCGCATACAGCCTCTTAATCATGAGCCGTGGTAAGCTGATAGCGGTGCGTGATCCCCTCGGGATCCGGCCACTGTGTATTGGCCGGATCGGCGGGACGATCGTTTTTGCCTCTGAGAGTTGTGCCCTGGATGCAGTCGACGCCGAATTGATCCGGGACGTTGATCCGGGGGAGATTGT
>JAWSUP010000178.1:0-8498 GCA_033549405.1 Bacillota bacterium
GATCATCATCGTACTGAAACGCCTCTCCATGATCGGCGACGCATTGGCCCACACGTCGCTCGCCGGTGTCGCCACCGGCCTGATTTTCGGATTTAATCCGGTTCTCGGCGCTATGGCTGCCTGTGTTGTCGCCGCTCTTGGCATTGACGTCATCCGCAAAAAGATACCGAAGTTCTCTGAACTGGCCATTGCCGTCATCATGTCGACCGGTATTGGCCTCGCCGCGGTCCTGTCGGGTTTCGTCAAAAGTGCGGCTAATTTCAACAGTTTCCTCTTTGGCAGCATTGTTGCCGTCTCTGACTTTGAGCTGCTGCTGGTCGTCCTGGTCAGCCTGATCGTGCTTTTAACATTCATCCTGCTGTACAAGGAGTTGTTTTTCATCGCCTATGACGAAGAAGCTGCCCGTCTGGCTGGTGTTCCGGTCAAAACGGTTAATTTCGTGTTTACGTTGATGACAGCCATCACGATATCTGTGGCGGCCAGGACAGTCGGCGCATTGATCGTTTCATCGATGCTGGTCATTCCAGTTACCTGCGGCATGCAGTTCGGGCGCAGTTACCGGCAGACAGTACTGTTATCGGTTGCATTTGCCCTGTTCTTCACAATATCGGGTTTGTTTATCGCTTATTATGCAGGACTGAAACCAGGAGGCACCATTGTCCTGATCGGTGTTTTATGTCTGCTCCTGATCCTGGCGGTCAAAAAAGCAGTACCGGGATTGCGTACCGGGACGGTCGCCCGACCTGTTGATGCACAGAAATGAACAGCCATCTGATTTCTTAACCGCCTTATAACTGTTCATGCGTCGGATTGTATGATATAAAAGAATGAGTATTCGGCAACACAATGGCGTTGCTTCCGAATTTTATATGACACCGGAAGGGATGGAACAGATCATGATCAGGCATGCAGAAGAGATGGTCCGCGAAATCAGGAGCAATATGCGTGGCGGTACAGGAGAAGTACAGATCATCCACCTGTTCCGTGCTGGGGAATACAAGGGCAAAGCGAGACTGTATGCCCGCATCATCCTCGAACCAGGCTGCTCGATCGGTATGCACGAGCATGTCGGTGAAGAAGAGATCTATGCGGTGATCCGCGGCCAGGCCGTTCTGACAGACAGCACACTGGAAGCAGAGCAGGTCATGGGACCGGGCGATGCTTCGCTGACTCTGAGCGGGCAAAAGCATGCGATTCGCAACGATGGAACGGACACGCTGGAGATCATGGCCCTGGTTCTGCTGAACGATTGACAAACGGTTAAGCAGAATGTGCGGACGTTATTACATCGAACAAGAAGAAGACCTGGCGGAGATGCGGCAGATACTCGAAGAGGTCAATCGTCGCTTTCAGGAAACTGAAGTGATCAAAGCGATGCGAACCGGCGAGATCGCCCCCAGTCATGTCGTACCCGCCCTGCGCCTGCAGCAGAAAGATGGTGCACGCCAGGTCATTGCCGATCTGTTCCAATGGGGTTATCCCAGATACCAGGGCAGCGGGCTTGTCATTAATGCGCGCAGTGAAACGGCGGTGGAGAAACCGATGTTCCGCCAGGCTGTTCAGAACGGCCGCATCCTGCTTCCTGCCAACGCCTTTTTTGAATGGCAGCACAATGATGCCAGTAAAAAAGGCGTCAAAATGAAACTTAGCCTGGCTGATGAACCAACATTTTACATGGCTGGATTGGCCCGATTCTTCAAAGAACCGGGTCCATTCGGTCTCAGGCTGCTGCGGTTTGTCATTCTGACAACAGCTGCCAACCAGTCGGTTCTGCCGATCCACGACCGCATGCCCCTGATTGTCCCGCGACAATCGCTGCGCAGCTGGCTGGAAGATGATGGGGTTGCAGCCCGGCTGCTCGATGAACCGGTTCAGCAACAACTGGTGGCGACCCGGGCGTCCTGATCTTGTCAGCGCAAGGAACCTTTGGCGACAGGCTTTCGTCAAAAACGGATATGGCGAAAAACCCAGCTGATCTCATAACTGCCGATTAAATATTGAGTACAACCAAGGAGATGCAACATGCCTGGATTCTGGACAAAGCTGACAACCCGCACAAGACAGATCTCACAGAACAACAGGAAGACAATGCTGGCATTTGGCCTGCCGGCGCTTATCCTGCTGGTCGGTTTCATGACACGGGGCGTTTTTCCAATAGCCGACCGCAACATCCTGACGATTGACCTGTTTCATCAGTATGCGCCTTTTATGGCAGAGCTGCAGGATAAATTCCGTTCAGGCGGGAGCCTTTTGTATTCCTGGGCGGGCGGACTTGGAACCAATTTTTATGCCTTGTATGCCTATTATCTCGCCAGCCCGCTCAATGTTCTGATTATCCTTTTTCCGAAGTCCTACCTGACAGAAGCCATCCTGGTACTGGTTTTGCTTAAGATCGGTCTGGCCGGCGCCTGTTTCTACATCTACCTGCGCGGTGTCTGGCGCCAGGAAAACTATTTCATGGTAGCTGTCTCCTGCCTGTATGCCCTGTCATCCTATTCGCTGGCTTATTACTGGAACATCATGTGGCTTGACGGCATTTTCCTGTTGCCGCTCATCATGCTCGGGCTGGTTCAGGTGGTCAGGGACAGGAAGTTCATGCTGTATACCATCTCATTGGCGCTCGTGATCTTCAGCAACTACTACATCGCCTTTTTCGTCTGCCTTTTTACTGTTCTATATTTCTTACTGTGCCTGTTCCAGTACCAGAGATTGTCGCGGCCCGGCGCCTTTTTTGCAGCTATCGGCCGTTTTGCCGCATTTTCAGGAATCGGTGCAGGACTGGCCGCATTCCTGGCATTGCCGACCTACTTCTCACTGCAACTGACTTCAGCCGCAGGAGACAGCATGCCGCGGACTGTGACGCATTATTATGAGCTGTTTGACTTCATCGGCCAGCATTTCATGCTTGTATCTCCGACGATTCGCGACGGCATGCCCAACATGTATGCCGGTGTCGCCCTTCTTATCCTGATACCGATGTATTTTCTGGCCAAGTCAGTGCCGCTTAAACAGAAATTCCTCCATATCGGGCTGATTCTTGTCCTGATTCTGAGCTTCAATATCAATGTACTCAATTTCATCTGGCATGGGATGCATTTCCCCAATCAGCTGCCGTATCGCAATTCTTTTGTCTATATATTCCTCATTCTGACTATGGCTTATCCTGCCTTGATGAGCCTTCGGGAATTTTCCGGCAAACAGATCGGCGCAATCAGTGCGGCAGCGGTCGGGGTCGTTATCCTGGCCCAGAAACTCAATGACAAAACGCCTGAACTGCAGACACTTTATGTGACTGTAGTTTTCATTGCTATTTATGCCGCAGTGCTGACGCTGGACCGCATTCGCCGTATGAGCCGGAACGATCTGGCCCTGGCTTTCCTGTTTGTGATCCTTGCAGAACTGCTCGTTAACACATTACTGACGCTGCACCGCATCGATGTGACTGAGGTGATGTCCTGGCGTGATGGTTACATGTCCGGACCCCAGGTCAAGGAGATCCGTGATCAGCTTGCCTCATTTGAGCGTGAAGAGGACGGCCGTTTCTATCGTGTCGAGGTGCTGCCGCCCAGAACCATCAACGATCCATTCATGTACCAGTACCGGGGCGTGTCGATCTTCGCGTCGACGATGCAGACCAAGCCTGTCAAACTGTTTGAAAACCTGGGTTACCACAGCAACAGCATCAACAGCTACAAATATGAAGCGTCGACGCTTGTCCTGGATTCATTGTTCGGCGTCAAGTATATTATCCGGCGTTCAGGCAACCAGACGTATCAGCTGTTGCAGTCTATCCTGAAGACCGAACAGATTGAAGTGTATCGTAATCCATATGCCCTGTCATTGGGTTATGTCGGCGATGAAGAACTCAAAGAGTGGCGCAGTTCTGCAGGCAATCCGTTCAGCGCCCAGAACCGTCTGGTCAGCCTTCTGGCAGGCGGAGATGATGTGCTGGTCTCCCTGAAACAGGAAAACGGCGATCTGGCCAACATGACATACAGCAGCGGCGGCAACCAAGTCTACAGTTACAAAAAAGTCAACAAAGACCAGGAAGCGATTGCCAGGGTCAAGATCATCAACGAAGTTGATCAGCAGGTCTATCTTTATTTTGACGTCAACGCCAATAAAGCCGACCTCGGTTATGTCATGGTGGGGGAGACCAAATTCGACTACAATGCCAAGCGGGCCACGATCATCGATCTCGGTCATGTCGCTGCCGGGACGGAGATTGTCTTCAACATGACCTTTGACGCTGCCAGCTCAGAAAGTGGCCGTTTTGAACTGTACGCTTATGGGCTGGACAAAGCCGCCTTTGAAGAGGCGATTGAAGTTATCCAGGAAAACAGTCTCATTGTTGATACAATCAGAGATACCCGTGTTATTGGAACGGTCGATGCCAAAGCTAACGGCTATCTTCTCTTGACCATGCCATACGATACCGGCTGGCAGGTCCGCATAGATGGCGAACTGGTTGAGACCGAAGCACTGGATAATGGTCTGATCATGGTACCTGTAGCCGCCGGCCAGCACAAGATCGATATGCGCTATGCACCGCCCTGGCTGCTGGTCGGAATTCTGATCAGTATCGTCTCGCTGTTGCTCCTCCTGATCATTTGGAAACTGCCCGGACCTGCTCGCAGAAGGCGTCGGCTTGTGACTGTCCCGATCGACGAGGAACCGGTGCGAGTCGTCCGCCCTGTCACCATCGCAAGCCGTAGCCAGGATCCTGATATGTCTGATGAGTATGAAAATGAGGATATAGATGATGAAGATAGAGATGGAGAAGAAGCAGATGATGATTATGATGAGGAAATTGTTGCAGAGGATCTGATCGATGGGTCGCAGGATTCTGACGAACAACCGCAAGATAAGGCAGAGCCAGATGTACCGACAGAGCGGAAGTCAGACGGATCATAACCGGTGTATAGCCCGTTATGGTATAATGAAATCAAACTGATTGGCCGGATAAATCCGGCGCCGTTTCGCCGGTTCAGGCCGGCATCGCTTTTAGCAGGAGGTATATGATATGGATCTGACAAGAAAATTTTATTTCTGCAAAATTTGTGGCAATCTGGTAGAACTTGTTCTTGATGGTGGAGGTGAACTGGTCTGCTGCGGTGAACCGATGAATCTGTTGAACGCCAACACGACGGATGCCGCAACCGAAAAGCATGTTCCAGTCTGCACACGCACCGGCAACAAACTGAAGGTCGTAGTTGGCAGCGTCGCACATCCAATGGTTGAAGCCCATTACATCCAATGGATCTGTGTCGCTCAGGCCAATCGCACACAGCGTGTGGATTTGAAACCGGGACAGGCGCCTGAAGCTGAATTCATGATCGAAGACGGTCCTGCGGTTGTCTATGAGTACTGCAACCTGCATGGGCTCTGGAAAGCTGATGCTTGAACATCGGTCTGTTATCGGGCATCTATGGGATTGCTTGGAAATCAGCTGGACTTTTCCCCGAAAGATTGGCGAGTCTGGTCAAGCTTTCGATGAATCTATAGAGAAAGTTATCTCCTGGCAGTCCCCAAATGATTGTTTGGCATCCGGCAGCTGGTCATCAGTTGCCGGTAGCCTTTTATACCGCCATCGGCTATTGAGAACATTTTATCTCATAACAAGCATGACACGAAAAAGGGATATGGTATGAGTTGGTTGTGGAGCAGTGTCAACGCAGCCGGATGGTTTACCGTAGTGCTGACGGCACTGTATTACCTGATCAGGCTGGTTGCCTTTATTGTAACGGCACTCGGCCTGCACCACCTGGCCATCAAACGGAAGATGCTGTATCCATGGCTGGCATGGGTTCCGGTCATCCGGCATTATCTGCTGGGGCAGATGGTCGGCCACACTTTGCGCGTGTCTGCACACTTTCACATTCCTTATATTGGTTATCTGTTGCCATTTACATCTGCTTTCATGATTCTGCTGAGCGGCAGTCTGGCTGGCAACATCGCTTTCATATTGACCATTGTATTGGTATCTTTATGCTATTGCAGCCTTTTTCGGCAGTATCGCGAGCCCTATGCCCTGATTTATGGCTTCATGGCCGGTCTCCCGTTTCTGGAAGTCATCGGCTGTTTTTTTATCTGGCATCTGGGCAGCTTACCACTGCCTGAATCGCACCAGGATGGGACAGTCTTTATTACACGTCGACACTGAACGCAAGGGCGGCCATGAAGCAAACACTGATAGATCTGCTTGACAGTTATTATGCATGCAATTATAGTAGTCCCATATAGAAACACTATGTGGGAGGTCGTCATTTGGACTTGCTTGACAGTCTTGTCGAAACAGGTTTAACGCGACATGAAGCGCGCCTTTATGTCCTTTTGAGCAGTGAGGGTGTCCTATCAGGCTATGAAGCGGCCAAACTGTCCGGTATGTCCCGTTCGAACGCTTACCTGGCCCTGGCCGGACTGACCGATAAGGGCGGAGCGGTTTGCATCGACGGAACCGTCAGACGCTTTGCGGCCGTGCCTGTTGATGAATACTGCAACAACAAGTTGAACCATTTGCATGAGGTTCTTTCTGCCGTCAAAGAACAGATGCCAGCCGCCCGTGAAGTGGCAGAACCTTTTCTGACCATTAAGGGACGGGAACACATTCTGGACAAAATGCGCAACCTGATTCTGCAAGCCCAATTCCGCATTTATTTATCTCTGGCCACTGAAGAGGTCATGTGCGTTCGTGACGCGCTGATCGAACTGCGTGACCGCGGCCGTAAAATTGTATTGATCACATCGCCGCCGTTTAGTCTGCCGGGTATCACTGTCTACCATGCGATCAAGAAATCGGGACAAATACGCCTGATTGTGGATTCTGAAACGGTCCTGACCGGCGAAATTAATGATCTGGACGAGTCTTCCTGCCTTTTTTCGCGCCATCAGGCATTGGTCACATTGTTTAAAGAAGCTTTGATCAATGAAATTCAGCTCATCATGACATCACGTCAACAGGACGATAATATAAAAACGAATGATTCAGACCATGCGACGGAGGATATGGAAAATGACAGTTGATCAAGCGACCGGACAGAAAGATTTCTTTGGTAAAGCAGCCCCTGATGACTTGATAAGGCGCTTTGGCAGCCCGCTCTATGTCTATAATGAGGCGGTGCTGCGCCGTTGTTGCCGTGATATGCGACATATCATGGACTATCCGGACTTCACGGCTAATTACTCCATCAAAGCCAACGCCAATCTTGCTTTGTTGCGGATTGTCCGCGAAGAAGGCCTGTATGCCGACGCCATGTCTCCAGGTGAGATTTACGCACTGGAGCAGGCAGGTTTTGATCCGAAGCAGATATTCTTTGTGCCCAATAATGTCTCACAGGCAGAATTGCAGTATGCCCTTGGCCGCGGCATCCGGATCAGCCTTGACTCGCTGGACCAGCTGGCCTTGATCGGATCTGTAGCACCGGGAAGCGATGTGGCCATCCGCATCAATCCCGGACTGGGCGCGGGCCATCACGCCAAGGTCATCACAGCAGGCAAGAAGACAAAGTTCGGTATCAATGCCGATCAGCTGCAGGAGGCCAGGGACATCGCAGCCCGTTTCTCCTTGCGCATCGTCGGTGTCAACCAGCACATCGGTTCGTTGTTCATGGAGCCTTCCGCATACCTGCGCGCCGCCAAACACTTTTTCGATCTGGCCGGGGGTTTTCCTGACCTTGAATTCATTGATTTAGGTGGAGGCTTCGGGATCCCGTATCGCAAACTGGAGCAGGAAGAACGCCTGGATCTGCAGGAACTCCGCAAAGGACTGACCGAAATCGTCCTCGATTTCATGCGCCGGTATGGCCGCAATATTACCATGAAAACAGAGCCAGGCCGTTATATCGCGGCCGAAAGCGGCGTTTTGCTGGGTCAGGTTCACGCACTCAAGGAAAATGACGGTATCGCTTATGCCGGTACGGATATCGGATTCAATGTTCTGGCCCGACCGATGCTTTACGACTCCTGGCATGACATCCTTGTCTACAGAGACGGCAAGCCGGTCGAATTCGATGAAACTGAACCGGTTACGGTCGTCGGCAACATCTGCGAAAGTGGCGACATCATCGCCAAAGGGCGTCTTTTGCCGCCACTTGAGCGCAATGATATTCTAGCCGTTCTCGATGCCGGCGCCTATGGCTATGCCATGAGCTCAAATTACAATAACCGCCTGAGACCGGCAGAAGTCCTGATCAAGCCGGATGGTGAAGCAGTCCTGATCAGGCGCAGAGAGACATTTGCCGATCTGGTTCGTACCTGCACGGAGATCTAAGCAGTCCCTGAACCGGTCTGAGCAGACCCAATTGTGCTGATCGTTGCCAGATGTGCGCTGTCTTGCTATCATGAAAAGAGCTGACTGAACCGGCTGTCAAAACCTGCCGGCTATCAGGAAAGTGAGGAATCTGCGACTATGAACAAACGTTCGAATTACATCAGCTGGGACGAGTATTTTATGGGTATTGCCTTGCTGTCCGCCCAGCGGAGCAAGGACCCCAGCACAC
>JAWSUP010000179.1:0-8484 GCA_033549405.1 Bacillota bacterium
CAGAGCCAGCTGTTCGTCGATCGCAAAGGAGTCGCTGAATGCGCTGCAGACAGACTGAGCGCAGTTGAATCCCTGATCAAATGTAGCCTGTGCCTTCTGTGTCCGATTCATATTGCACCTCATTCTTAACTGGTCTTTTTGCAGAAGACCGCTGTTACCATCCTACCCGAGAAAGCAGTCCGGCTCAAGTGGCATCGCTCGAAAGCAGCAATGCCACCTGCCGCAGGCAGGAACTCAAGAGCAAAAACGCCAAAACATAAAATGAAAACGCGCCAAATCATAAAATGAAAACGCGCCAAATCATAAAATGAAAACGCGCCAAATCATAAAATGAAAACGCGCCAAAACATAAAATAGAATTGCGCCAAAACATAAAATGAATTATGATGAGGGTGTCAGGAACAATGATGAAGTCATATGCGTTTTTGAATTCGCTGGCATCACCAGTACTACAAACGAGCGGACAGCTTGTTTCTAAATAGTTCATGAGTATGGATTGATCGGGGGAATAACAAGTTATGGGTGATTATATGCCACGATTAGCTGACGAACAATTACAGAAAGCTTTGCGTGCTGCCGGAGCAGTCTTAATCGAAGGTCCGAAAGGGTCTGGCAAGACGCGAACTGCACAGCAGCTGGCTAATAGCATCCTTATGCTCCAAGATCCTGACAGGCAGAAGTCATACCTCCAGACAGCAGCCATCAAGCCATCTCTGCTGCTCGAAGGTGAAACACCGCGGTTGCTGGATGAATGGCAAATGGCTCCCGTGCTTTGGGATGCAGTTCGTTTCACGGTCGATCAAAGAGATCAGATGGGGCAGTTCATTTTAACGGGCTCATCTGTACCTGTGAAACATAAAACTGCTCATACTGGTACTGGAAGAATTTCCCGGCTGCGGATGAGGCCGATGAGCCTGCTTGAATCCAGGGACTCATCTGGTTCTGTCTCTTTGCGTGACCTGTTTGCAGGGGACAAAGATATTGTCGGAATAAGCTCACTGACGATCGAGCACCTCGCGGAGGTTCTGATCAGAGGCGGATGGCCTGCATCAATCGGTAGTGACGCAGAGATCGCTCAGAAACGGGCATATGATTATGTTGATGCTGTCATTAACCAAGATGTTTCCCGTGTTGATGATGTCGAAAAAGATCCGGGGAAAATGCGCGCGTTAATGCGCACGCTTGCCCGGAATGTGGCTACAGAAGCAACAATGAGCACACTGATAAAGGACATGGAAACCGAAGACGAAAGCATAACTGCTCCCACCATATCAAATTATCTTCAGGCACTTAAAAGCATCTTTGTTATCGAAGATTTGCCGGCCTGGAATCCATCTTTGCGGTCAAAGACACCTCTGCGAACGTCCCCAAAGCGACACTTCATCGATCCATCGATTGCTACGGCAGTCATGGGTGTATCTGCCGGCAGGCTTCTGCGGGATTTCAATACCTTCGGGTATCTCTTTGAATCTCTGTGTGTAAGGGATCTTCGGGTTTACGCCGAGGCTTTGGACGGGTTCGTTTATCATTATCGAGACAAGTCAAATCTGGAGTCAGATGCCGTACTAGTCTTGCGGGATGGCAGTTGGGCAGCAATAGAAGTAAAGATGGGCGCTCATTATTTTGATGAAGCAGCAGAAACCCTCAAGAAATTTGTCAGCCGGGTCGATACCAGAAAAATGAATGAACCATCATTCTTAATGATATTAAGCGCAACCGAGTTTGCCTACAGGCGAGATGACGGGATCTATATCGTGCCGATCGGCTGCCTGAAACCATGAAACTCCGGGATAACCTGCAGTTTATTTTTAGCCGGAAAACTTTACATCACGTCTAAGGCGTTCGTGTCATTGAGCTGCATCCGCCTCGCTCCCCGTCGAAGATGCCGGTACCGTTTTTTTCACAAATGCGGCGAGATAGCGGATCACATCAGTCCCGTTGTGGTTGGCTAGTATGGCAAAATCGTCATCGGAGAGGATATTGGGCTGCCCTTCGGTTTTCGCCGAAACCATGGCAAGATAATGATTGCCGAAGGGGGCTCCATTTTCCAACACCGCATAAGGCTCTGACCAGTTCACAATGTCAGTACTGGTGCGCACATCCATCACATCGTCCACAAAACCGGATTTCTTCTGACCTGTTGTCACCCGGGTGGAGGAGAGAAAATAGAGGTGATATTTCTCGGAATAGGCCATCCGGGCGTGCCAGGCGTTGCGGACAATGGGTGTCTCACGGCCCATGATGCCGGATTCGCAGAAGCTTTTGTCGTAATACTTTACAAAATCGCCAAAGAAGCCATCCGTGCGCTTGCGGCTGCGGGCCACATAGACATGGCAGCCATTCCAGTCGGCCCGCTCCATGTCAAATTCGATGATGTTATAGAAGAGATACATGAAATCGCCGTCCGGCTCAACATAAAGCGTAAAATCACCGCTGCCAAGGCTTATCACACCATAAGGCTGGCCATGAACCTGACCTGCGCCTGGATTGTAGCGCTGGGTGAAGCAGGGCTTTTCGGCCGTGAGCACCCAACGGTCAAATGTCCATGTTTTGCCCTCGTTGTTCGAATGCATCAGCCCCACATGGCGAAAGTCAGAATCACCCTTGGGTGTCTCACAAAGGCCATAGGAATCATAGGCGGTGCCGCGTCCGCACCAGCCGGATTCATTGTGGAAGAGGCAGAAAAACCGGTGTGTGCCTGGGCAGATGTAAAGTCCAAAAGGCCAGACACTGCCGCGGGCAGCAACGCCCTCAGGATAACGAATGCCATTGAAGGCGTATTCCGCGTGGCCGGTGCAAAAGTTCATCTCAATGTCGTACAGTTTTTTCATGTCGTCCACGCAGCTGCCGCAGAACATGGCCATAGTGCCGAGGTGGGAGTGACCGCTCATACCCCAGAGCTTGCCGTTCACATCCCGGTAGAGCGGCGTGGTGCCATCCTGATAGGTGTTGTTGGACTGGCGAAATTCGGTCTCGCTTTTTTCTCCGATGAAAATGTCGTGTGTTTCAAAAAAATTTTGCATGATGGTTTCTCCCTTCATTTCTTGTGGCGCAGTACCCGACCGGCGCGGTCAAGGGTGTGCTTTCCCTGAGCGATAACCGGCCTGCCGTTGACTATGACATAGTCCATGCCGGATGAATAGCGGCAGGGGTCTGCGAAGGTGGAATTGATGCGAAGCTCTTCCAGAGCAAAAACGTTGATATCTGCGTAATAGCCCTCCGCCAAAATGCCGCGCTTGTTCAGCATGTAGTGTCTTGCTGGGATGGAGGACACCTTGGGCAGCGCCTTTTCTAGAGAGATAGCGCTCACGTCGCGGACATAATGTGCGAAGAAATAGGTCATGCTCATGTAATTCTGCACATTGGAAAACCGTTCCGCCAGAGGCCCTGTCTCTTTGGTAACCATGGAATCGGTCTGCCACAGATAGATCGGATCTTGCACCACGCTGTCAATCATCGTCTGTTCATGGAAGACTGTGCCCTGCATATGAATGCTGCGGGCCTCTTTCAGAGTGGCGGCCTCCGCAAGGATATCGAAGAAGAGGTCGAAGCCGTCTTTTCCGGTTCTTTTCATCAGCTCGGTATAACGTGTTACGCTGATCTCAGGGCGATTGTGAGGCTGCACATAAAGGAGCCGATCCCACTGTCCGGCAGCCAAAAAGCGCCAGTAGCGGTTGCAGTCCCGCCGGATGCGCTGCCGGGCAACGGGATCTTTCAGCAGTTTTCGCGCCTCATCCCAGCCATTGGCATACAGCCACGGGGGCAGGATGGCCAGCGCGCCGCCGGTGGCAAAGCAGGTTGGCAGCATATCGGCATAAACGTTGAGGTGCTCAATGCTCCGGACGTCCTTCAGCATCTGCATGCCCTTATGGAGGTAATCATTGGGGATGCCATTATCATATTTCACGTTCAGATGGGAGACAGTGCCGCGCAGTCCGGTTTTACGGATAACATTGAGAAATTCGTTGATGGCTTCCAGAATGTAGGTGCCTTCATCCCGCATGTGAGTGGCGTAATTTCCGTCGTATTCGGCAGCGATCATGGCCAGACGCTCGACCTCTTCCGGGCGGGAAACAATGCCGGGCACGAATTCCAGACCGGTGGAAAATCCGATGAATCCGGCTTCCATGGCTTCCCGCAGCAGGTCGGCCATGACTTTGAACTGCTCTTCGGTGTAGTCAGTGGTGTAGAGGTCGGCCATCATCCGCAGATCGTTGTGGCCGCAGAACCAGGCCGTGTTGATGGAAGACCCCATTTTGTCCATTTTGTCCAGCGTTGCAGCCATACTACCGGCTGGCGGATTGGGACCAGAGAGATCATACACGCACTCAATGCCGTCGCCGGCAGGATCAAAGGGGATTCCCTCCAGCTGTTGCGTGCCGGAAAATCCGCAATTGCCCACCACTTCGGTGGTGACGCCCTGCATGACAGCACTCCAGGCCTCCGGGTTGGCCCAGATAGCCCAATCGGAATGGGTGTGGGTATCGATGAAGCCGGGTGTCACATATTTGTGGTGCGCGTCGATCACCAGCGGGGCGTCCACGCCCTTCAGGTCACCGATGTAATCGATCTTATCACCCACCACCGCAAGATCGGCGAAATAAGCGAGCTGCCCGGTGCCGTCGGCAATGGTGCCGTTTCGAATGATCAGATCCGGTTTTCTGGTATAAAAAGACATAACCATACCTCCTGTCAGCCCATTCTACACTACCCACAAACAGAAATGAAGGTGCGGACAGTGCTGTTGTTTCGCTGTGGATTTTTTCCCGGTAAAGCGATCAACACCATCTATCCCGATGATCGTCATTTGATGACAGAAAAAATCGTTTGTGCTAAAATAATGCGAGACTCGTAATATACGATATCCGAATCATAATCAGGAGAATCACCTTTGCTGAACGATAGTGATCTGATCCACAGGCTGATCGAACTGATCGAATATAAAAACCAGTATCAACAGCAAACCGCTCAGATCCAGCCTCAGGATATGTATGTGCTGGAACGCATCTGGCTCTGCAAGAACTTCAGCGCCAGGAATCTGACGGAGCGCTATCACATACCAGCATCAACATTGACAGGGATCCTTGACCGGCTTGAAACAAAGGCATTGATACGGCGGAATCATGATGGCATTGTTTCGTTTTGATCATGTCTTCTATACTGCAGATAACAGCGATGTGCTTCAGGATGTGGACCTGGTGATCGAGCCGCATGATTTCATTGCGATCACAGGACCGTCAGGAAGCGGCAAAAGTACATTCCTGAAGTTATGCAGCAACCTGATCAGCCCGACGAAGGGCAGCATATTTTATTACGAACAGGATATCAATACGCTTGAGCCGACAGCTTACAGGCGCGAAGTCGCATACTGCTTTCAACAGCCCGTTTTATTTGGCGACACAGTCAGGGAAAACCTGGAATTTCCCTTCAAAATCCGCAATCAGTCCTATGATCAGGAGCAGGTGGCGGCGCTCTGTGAACGATTTGGCCTGCCACTCACCTTAATTGACAAAACACATACAAATCTGTCAGGTGGGGAAAAACAGCGTATTGCGCTGGTCCGGTGCCTGATTTTCCAGCCGAAAGTCTTGCTCCTCGATGAGATAACGGCCTCACTGGATCGGGAGAACGCCCTGAAGGTGGAGAATGCGATCCATCAGATGCATGCAGAAGGCACAACGATTGTCTGGGTCACCCATGACCCGGCAAAAATTGACACTTTCGTGAACAGGCAAATAGCCTTTCGCGCAGGCTCGCCAAACGCAAAGGAGGTTACGGCACCATGAATGGAAGTGAAGCACTGAGCATCGCATCGCTGGCCATCGCTTCGTCTCTGGTCATGATCACACTGGTATTCTCCTACTGGCAGAAGCTGAAGCTGGAAAAAGACATCGTGATCAGTGTCATTCGGGCCATTGTGCAGCTGGTTGCAGTCGGTTTTGTCCTTGAGTACGTTTTCGGGTCTGACAGTCCCGTTTTTACAACGCTCCTCTTGTTGTTCATGTTGGCTAATGCCGCTTACAATGCGGCACGGCGCGGACGCGTGATCCGTAAAGCCTTCTTGATCTCTCTGGCTTCCATCGGTGCGGGGGCTGTTGTGACGCTTTCAGTCCTTGTCGCGTCACGGGCATTGCGCTATGAACCCTTTCAGATCATTCCTGTCGGTGGCATGATCATCAGCAACGCGATGGTCGCCCTCGGCCTGTCCTATAAACAGCTGGCCAATGAATTCAAATTAAGAAGGCAGGAAGTGGAAACGAAGCTCGCACTAGGCGCCGACCTGTTGCCTTCATCGATCGAGATCATCCGCAGCTCGATCCGCACGGGCATGATGCCGACCATCGATTCGGCCAAGACTCTAGGGATTGTCGCCCTGCCCGGCATGAT
Source organism: Bacillota bacterium (assembly GCA_033549405.1). Lineage (GTDB taxonomy): Bacteria > Bacillota > Clostridia > Saccharofermentanales > UBA5734 > JAAYBY01. Next base: position 6,388 of record JAWSUP010000179.1, read on the forward strand.
GACAGGGCTGATCCTGGCCGGCACAGCACCGCTGGAGGCCATCAAATACCAGATCATGGTGACCTTTATGCTGGTATCCTCGACATCCATCGCATCTTTGATCGCCTGCTTTCTGAGTTACCGGTCATTTTTCAACGACCGCAAGCAGTTCACACTGCCGGAAAGGAAATAAGGTTATCAGGAGACAGCAATACAGCAACAGCAAGGAGCACAATCATGGAGACTTTTACAAAAACACCCTACGCCCCCTACTCTCTGGAGATTGTCCGTCTGGAACCGGGCGATCAGTCTGTCTCGTTTGACTGCCGCGCAGCGGCTGCATACGACAGCCTGCGCGCTGAGATCTTAACGTCCGATGGCCAAGTGGTCAGGCAGACTGAGACGAAACAGCCACAAGGGCATTTCACGGTCACAGGGCTGGATAATGGGACGGATTACCGGCTCAGGCTGACGGCTGTCTGCGCTGGTCGATCAATCGAAGCGCAGGTAAGGATTTTTCGCTGCGGTCATTTCCCCGGCGCGGTCATCAACTACATTCATCCCGACGATCACACCTACATGCCGTCCGGAAGGTCCCCGGCCAGCCCGTCCCTGCTGCGCTTGCCTTCAGGTCGCCTGCTCGCATCACATGACGTTTTCTGGGGTGGCTGTGACCAGAATTTAAGTTTTGTTTTTGCATCTGACGACAATGGTGTCAGCTGGCAATACCTCTCGCGCATCTATCCCTGCTTCTGGGGCAAGCTGTTTCTGCACGACGACTCCATCTACATGCTGGGCATGAGTGCTGAATATGGCGCTCTGCTGATCTTCCGTTCAGAAGACGGGATCAACTGGTCCGCACCATCTGAACTGATTCCCGGCGGCGACCGCGATCGGGGTGGTCCGCACAAGGCGCCGATGCCGGTTATTTCGCACCATGGACGGCTCTGGACAGCAATCGATTATGGCTCTTGGTCATTGGGCGGTCATGCCAACGGACTGATCAGCGCAGGTTACGACGCAGACCTGATGGATCCAGCTCAGTGGGTCTGTACTGGTTTCTTACCGTACAATTCTGACTGGCCGGGCACGAGCCGTGGCAAGAGCGGAGGCTGCCTGGAAGGCAATGCCGTCGTTGCACCGGATGGTCGCCTCTTCAATCTGCTGCGCTACCAGACCAACGGCTGCCGACCGCAATATGGTCGGGCCATACTACTGGAAGCCGATCCAGGCAGGCCGGACGCGCCGCTGCGTTTTGCTGCAGTTATCGATTTTCCGGGCAACCTGTCCAAGTTCAAGGTGGATTACGACCCGCAGACACGGCTCTACTATGCGATCGTATCCCGGGTGACATCCGAATTTCTCTCACAACGTAATGTCCTGACCTTAACCTCTTCTCCGGACCTGATCCACTGGCGGATCGAGCGCGACATCCTGAACTATATGGACAACGGCTGGCCGGAACCGGTTGACAAGGTTGGGTTCCAGTATGTCGACTGGATTTATGACGGACCGGATATCCTCGCCCTCTCGCGCACAGCGCTCAACGGTGCCTGGAACTATCACAACGCCAACGCGCTGACGGTGCACCGCATCCATCATTTCCGCTTATAAAGCTGCGCTACCTTATCATGCTCTACGACTGCCAGAATGACTGAATAGACATATAGCTGGTCCGACATTGCTTGCCCGGTGATGTTCACGCGTGCCTGCTGATAAACCTGACAATCGGCTCCGGATCCGGCAGTCCGTGTGGATGATGGTCACCGCCGGGCTTGATATGGACTTCAAGATCCAGACCGGCTTCACGATATGCCTGTTCCAGCATGATGCCGTTTTCACAATAGGGGACGGTCGTATCGCTGTCCCCCGAAACCATCACAACAGGGATGCGGTGTTTAACGAGCAGGGGCAGCTGGTGCATGGGCTGTTCGCGGTAGCAAAGCAGCTCGGACAGGCTGGCCAGGTTCAGGGCCTGCAGGATTTCGTCGATGCCTTTGCCATCGTTCAGCGACTTCGCGATACCAAAGCCGCACGGGCAGCTCATGTAATTGAGAACAGGCGCGTCCAGATAGAGGCAGGAGACGCATTCCGGGTGCCGCGCCGCCAGCTTGATGG
>JAWSUP010000180.1:0-8484 GCA_033549405.1 Bacillota bacterium
TTTGGCGCAGCGTCTCGCGATATTCGATCTCAATCAGTTCTTCAGCCGGCACGATCATCAACCGGATTGATCCGGACAGGCCTTCTAAAGCAGCAGGCGCCTTCAGAGCGGCAGCCAAACCGGCCATCGCGGCACATTGCGCGTTATGACCGCAAGCATGGGCGTTGCCATTAACCGCCTCGGGATGGGTCGGACAAGCCAGAGCGTCCATTTCGCCCATGATTAACAGCTTAGGACCAGGCCTGCCGGTATCCAGATCGGCGTAAAACCCGGGAATGTCGCCTGCTTTGACCACCTCATATCCCAGAGATGTAAAGATAGCCTCCAGATAAGCTTCAGTCTGCCATTCCCGGTAACCAGTTTCAGGATGCGCCCAGATGAATCGCTCCGTATCGAGAATCATCCGGCGGTTTTCATCAACTAACTCAGCTAATCGTTGTTGTCTTTCGTTCATCATCGTCTCATCCTTCCCGTAAAGCCTGTTGCTTGTCAGTCTGATTCTATCATGAAAAAAGCATCCACGGGTAAATCAGCGGCATTTCGGCAGATCAATTACTGCTGCTGCAGGTGTTAGGCCGGACAGCAATCAGTAACGGCATGCAATCGATATGATCTGCGCGATCAGGGATAGCACAGTGACAGTTTCAGCAAACGGGTGGTGACCAGGATCTGGATGGTCAGAACTGATCCAAAAACAGCAGTACATCTGTCGAATTGGTCTCTGCTGTCACCTTATCGTCTGCGCTGATGATCTTCCCCGTTTCGTCAATGACATAGGTGGTACGGACAACACCCATGGCCGATTGGCCGCCCTGCATCTTCTCCTTCCAGACATCATAGCGCTTGATGACTGCCAGATCCGGGTCAGAGAGCAGGATGAATGGCAGCTTGTACTGGTCGGCAAACTTACGATGCGATGCTTCACTGTCTTTGCTGATGCCGATGACAACCGCATCTTTCTGCGTAAACTCGGGAAAGTGATCTGCAAAGCTACAGGCCTGTTTCGTGCAGCCTGTTGTGTTGTCTTTGGGATAAAAATACAAAACAACCTTTTTCCCTCTGAAATCTGATAAAGTGACCAGCTTGCCGTCTTTATCATGAAGCGTAAAGTCAGGGGCTGTTGTGTTTACAGGTAACATGGGTTTGCCTCCTTCTCACCAGCAGGTATAGCCGCCATCGATGACGAGCACCGAACCATACATGAAATCTGACGCCTTTGATGCCAAAAAGACGATCGCTCCTTCGAGTTCGTCAGGCTCGCCAATTCGTCCGGCCGGCGTCAGCTCGATGAACTGATCCAGAACATCCGGGTGATCATCGAAAAAATCTCTGTTCAGCTGTGTCATAAAATAGCCCGGCGCCAGGGCATTGACATTGATGTTGTGCTTGGCCCATTCCACGGCCAGCGCTCGTGTCAGGCCGATGACGCCATGCTTGGAGATCTCATAGGAGCCGCCGTGAACACCCTTGTTGATGATCAGTCCGGACATGGACGCCAGGTTGATGATTTTTCCGCTTTTCTGGCGGATCATCTGCTTGCCGGCCTCCCTGGCGCAGATAAAGCTGCCGGTCAAGTTTGTATCGATCACAAAATTCCAATCCTCGAGCGATGTCTGTTCCGGCGGGATATTGTTGCGCCCGCAGGCAGCGTTATTGACGAAGATGTCGATCCTGCCATAAATGTCGATGCATTTGCGGAATGCTGCCGCCACTTCACCTTCTTGTGTGATATCTGCCACAGCCCAGTCGCAGGGCACACCATATGATATGATGGACTGGGCGTTCATTTGCAACTGTTCTTCATTCCTGGCGATCAGGAAAAGCGAAGCCCCTGCTTTTGCCAAAGCTTTGGCAAATACGAAACCAAGGCCTTTGCTGGCGCCTGTGACAATTGCGATTTTACCTGACAGATCAAAACAATCCAACATCATATCGATCCCCCTTTAACTTGAAAATTCCTGGTTCTGTCTCAATTATAGCTTTTTTGCGGATGCCTGGCCATGCCCTGAATGTTCATAGTATAACCTGAATTCGCTTAATCAGGATCTGGCTGTGATTATAGGTATGGCCAGCTCGTGAAATGTTTCAAGATGCGGTAGAATGTATGAAGAAATCGTCGCCGCCGCTCTCATTCGTGGACGCACAATGAATGCACAGACATTAACAATCGAGGCCATCTGGATATGTTACCTTTTTATCTGTCATTGCTGATCGATGAACCAGAGAAGATTAAATTCGAGCAACTATACCTGCAATATCGTCACACGATGTTTTGGGTCGCCCATGAGATCCTGGAGGACCAAGAACTGGCAGAAGATGCTGTTCACGATGCTTTTTTACGGGTTTTAGACCATATTCAAAATATTTCTTTGAAAAAGTGTAACAAAACACGGTCCTTCATCGTTATTATAGTAAGGAACATTGCATTGGACATGGTCAGGAAGCGGAATAAACTGGCTGAAGTTGATATCGATGACCAGCTTAATATCCCCGCAGGTAACCTGTCTGATCCGGAAACGCTTATGCTGAACAAGGAAAGCATCGAACGTATCATGAAGGCGCTGAAAAATTTGAAGCAGTCGTACACAGACATCCTGACCTTGCATTTTGTACACGAGTACAGCAATCAGGAAATAGCCCAGATGCTCAATCTGTCTCCGGAGAATGTTCGTATTCGCCTGTATCGCGGGCGCAAGCGGCTTCTCAGCTTATTGAAAGAAGATGATGAACTTGGCAGCAAAAAATCTCGATAATCTAAGAATCGCCCTGGAAGCATATATTTACCATAATATGGCCCGGATTCCTGCCGAAGAAGAGCTGGTGGCAACCCAGCATTTCTCTGCCAGGTTTGAACGCAGAATGCGCAGGTTGTTCAAAAAGATTGCCAGGCTTGATGCAGAAAAAGTGGCTGCCCGAAAAACTGCACCGGCGCATGTTCTCCTGCACAACCGCAAGAAACTGCTGGCCGCCGCCGTCATTCTGGCCATCCTTATTTCGATGTTCAGTATCACTGCTGCGCGTGAAGCTGTATTCAGTTTCTTTGTTCGCGTCTATGACTCATTCAGCACAATCATCTTCAACCGTGATCCGGCTGAATCGGATCCCTCAACAGCCCCGTCTGCCGGCATCGACGATATCGATGCATTGTTGCCGACATTCATACCAGATGGGTATCAGCTGGCCGATAAACTTGTGACGAACCAGTTAACACATGTTTACTTCAGAAATGATCATGACGATCAGATTGTACTGTCAATCCAATTGCTTGATATGACACAAATGATGATCGACACCGAAGGCATCAATCAAGAAGAAATTAAAATTGTTCAGCACAACGGCATCTATTACTCAAACAAAGGATATCAAACCATAATATGGCAAGATGGTCCCTATGCTATCTTATTGAATGGGAAAATAGACAAAGAAACATTGATAAAAATGGCAGAATCAACAAATCGTAAATAAAACTGAAAAATATTTTTCGAAAAGTGTAACGATCCACTACTCTGTTTCGTTATATAGTAAAAGACACTTTGCGAAAGCAGGGTGAATGATGAAACGAGGAGTGATCTTATGTATTTGAAAGTTGCCAAAAAGCGTTTCGGGGTTACAATTATTCTTTGCCTGGTTCTTATGTTTGCCTTAAGTGGTCCGGTCATGGCGGTTGACCAGACCCAGGACAGCTTGACAGAGGATCTTGGAATCAACCCTTCTCCGAGGTTTAGCTACACGAATGTTATATCGACTTCGATGTATACATCAGCCAGTGGAATAACTGCTACCGGATATATCCTTGGCTATCCTGGTATAACTGACGAAGTCTGGATTTTTCTCTACCTCGAGCGCTATGAGAACGGCCGGTGGGTCACCGTCGGCAGCTGGTCGGAGTTCGCTTATACCTATTTTGCTTATCTCGAAGGTTTCAAATCAGTTGCAAGTGGCTACTACTACCGCGTCAGGGGTTCTTATTATGCCTGGTCCGGAAACAGTTACGAGCAGATAACCGGTTACAGCAGTTCAAAATACTATTGAAGGTTTGTCAATCCCTTAATACACAGCTTCCTGCTGCTATCGGCCGGTCACCGTTTGCAGCTGATCAGTGAATCGGTTTTGAGCCCAGGTGATCTCCTCCACATCACCTGGGCACAGAACCACCTATATTCGGTTAACGCTACATGGATGCGCCATCCGGTATTCCGGTAGCAGTAAGGATGATTAAAATGGCCAACATAAGGCACAACAACATACAATGGGCCCATCGGCAAGAGCATTGGAAACAACAAGACCAGATCAGATTTTACCAGTCAACCTATGATCTGATTCCGGTTGGTCTTGCCATGATCGATCGGATATCAACTAGAATTCTTTGGAAAAATAAACAGTTTATCACATTGCTTGGCCATGATGATCTGTCTGCATGGTCACTCTTATTTCCCTCTGATCAGCTGCGGCAGGAGCAGATGATTGCCCTGGGATCCGGTCAAGTCGATTGCTATGAGAACATAAAACCATTTACAAATACCTGTGGCCAGAAAGGCTGGCTGAAGATCAGAATATCACCCTGCGGCTATTCCGATGATCCTGGTATTTGCTATCTGCTCATGGTAGAAGATTACAGCTCATACAAAAAGTTTGAAGAAGAGTTAACCTTTCTGAAATTTCACGACGAATTGACACAACTGCACAATAGAACCTATTTTGATCACGCAAAAAAAGACCTGGATCAGGCATGCAATTTGCCACTGTCATACATTATCTGTGACATCAACGGCCTCAAATTGATCAATGAAACTTTAAGCTACACAGCAGGCGACAAAGTTTTGCTGTCGACAGCAAAAATCTTATCTGACTGTTGTCGGGAAAGCGATGTCTTGGCCAGGATCGGTGGTGATGAATTTGCTCTGCTGCTTCCGAAAACCGACAAACATAGTGCCGTCATCCTGCTGAATCGAATCACTGCTGCTGCAAAAGCAAGATCTCCGTTAAGTGCGCCGGCAACCGGTTTTCTTAGTCTGTCTCTCGGGTACGCCACCAAAGAAGTCTCCGCAGAACCGCTCGACCAGATCATCAAGGATGCAGAAAACCATCTGGTCAGGCAGAAGCTGTTCGAGCAAAAAAGCCTGCACAGCTCTCTTCTTGCATCAATCAAAGCAACCATGCATGAAAAAAGCTTTGAAACAAAGGAGCATGGCGAGCGGATGGCACAAATGGCGCGTGCCCTGGGCAGGTCACTCGGATTGTCGGACAGCCAGCTGCAGGACCTGGAATTGCTGGCCAACATGCATGATATTGGCAAAATTATCATCGACGACAGGATACTCAATAAACCTGGCAAGCTCAGCGATGAAGAATGGCTGGAAATGAAAAAGCACCCGGAAATTGGTTACAGGATTGCCCAGGCGTCGCCCGACATCAAACATATAGCAGACAGTATCCTGTTCCACCACGAGAGGTGGGATGGCAACGGCTATCCCCAGGGGCTGTCTGGCGAACACATCCCGGTCTTTTCCCGCATTCTGGCTATCGTCGATGCCTTTGATGCCATGACCAACGACAGGGCTTATCGCAGAGCGATGACCCACTCAGACGCACTCAGCGAAATCAAGCGAAATGCAGGGTCGCAATTTGATCCTGTCATTGCCGAAGAATTCATCCAGCTGTTGAAGCATGAGACCTCTTATGCTCACTTCAGACACTGAACAGATACCCACTTCTCACGCGCAACGACCGCCTTCAGGAAGGTGACGCTGAATCGATCATTCAAATCAGATCTGCGGTTTATAGGATGCAGCAGGGTCGCAATCACCTCCCGGTCATTAACCTGCCTATACTCATCTCTATTGTGATATGATCTGATGTTTGGGAACAACTATTAACGCGTGCGCTTGTACGCGTTGTATTTGATTTTAAGTGGATGTGACATATAATGGGTATGAGGAGTTCATACTCATGAAATTAGAAAACAGGAAAATTATTGTCGCTATCTTGTGCTGTCTTTTGCTGGCACTCTGTTCATGCGGCCAGGCACAAGTTAGCGAAACGTATCTTCAAACCACTCGTGATACAACGTCTGCTACGGTTGAAACAACAACGGATGTATCAACGACAACTGTCAAAGAAACAACCAGGATCAATCCAACGACAACTACCAAGGCAAAAATCACCCCTGCAGTAACAACAGAAACGATACCGACAACAACGCAGTCGACGACCGCTGAAACAATAGCGACCACCACGGAAACAAAAACGACGACCGCTGTAACAAAGGCGACCACCTCTGAGACGACCAAACCAACGCCTGTTGTAACGCCCACGTCGACCAGTCAGGCACTGGATGAAGCAGCCGCTTTAATCCACCGTGAAGCTCTTGTCATCGATACTCATTGCGACACCGTGTTGAAAATCATTGATTCCAGCACATGGCTGCCAAAAGTCAACATAAGCCAAACTACCAGTTTTATGGTCGATATTCCCAAATTGCAGACTGGTGGGATAGATCTGCAGGTCTTTGCTTCGTACACCAGTGGTTATGCCCAAGAAGGCGGCGGGCAGGATTTTGCCAAGGCGAATAGCCGCCTGCTGGCTTTGATCAACGGTGTTAAATGGACTTTGCGCAAGAATCCGCAGTCGCTTCTGCCGGTCGAACGGCATAACGACATCGAACTGGCTGTGCAGTCCGGTAAAACCGGCGTCATGGCCAGCATCGAGGGCGCATATTCTTTCAGCGATACAACTGGCATCGAACTGCTGAAACAATACCGCGACCTGGGCATAAGGATGCTCGCACTGACCTGGAATTACTCGAATGCTCTGGGTGAAGGCGTCAACGAGACTTACAGGGATGGTAAATCATCCTCCGGCGGTTTGACCGATCTGGGTCGGGCTGTCGTCATTGAGATGAACAAAATGGGCATCATTGTTGATGTATCACACCTGAACGAAGCAACTTTCTGGGATGTGCTGGCCGTTACATCAGTGCCTGTCATTGCCAGCCACTCCTCCGCAGACTACTTGTGCCAGAATGTCCGCAACCTGAACGATAGTCAGATCCAGGCGATCGCCGCTTCCGGCGGAGTGGTCCATGTCAATTTTCATCGGCCGTTTTTGGCTGCCGATGCAGACTCAGTCACCATCGACACGCTGGTCGATCACATTGATCACATTGTCGACCTGGTCGGAATTGATTTTGTTGGGCTCGGTTCTGATTTCGACGGCGCCAAGATGCCGCAAGGGCTCGAAAACGCTTCAAAAGTGCCTATGATTACCCGCGAACTGCTCGCCAGGGGCTATGCAGAAGATGACATCAACAAAATACTGGGCGGCAATGCCAACCGGCTGATCCGCGCGGTCTTCGCCCATGCATCGCAGCTGCTGCCCGTCAGCGGAGTTCCGGTGATTGTTCCTGAACTGGCTATGGGAACCGGCATCCCCACCGGCACACCGGTGTTGAATGCCGTTATCAACCATGAAGCCGGCAAAGAGCTCGACCTCGACAGCCTTGCGATCGTCGTCGATGGTGTCGTTTACAGCCCGGAGTATGATGCCGCAACCAGAACAATCACGCTTGCTTTAACGGCGCCCCTGACTGAGAAATTCCATGTTGTAACGTTTCTTGCTGCTTTTCAGGGCGGTGAGACGGCCAGAGAGACGCTGGTTTTTTACATTAAATAACAGCTTATTTGACTGGCGTTTCATTCATCTGTTCATCACATGGCAGACAACTTTGCACCACAATTGTGTTGTAACATTATATGGAATAGTGTCATATGTGGTATAGTATATTATGTCATGTATTGAAGCTCGTTAAGAAGTGTTATTGTATTTTGACATCAACAAAAACAGGAAAATGCCTGTGGAGCCAGGCATAGAATGGAGATAAAATGCAAATCGTAAAAGGTCGTTCCTTTTATCCAATCAAAACGTTCAAAAACCTGCGGGACATGATTCAGGAAAGCGGCAGCCTCTATGGTCAGCTGGACGCCTTTCGTTTCCGGACAGATCCTGCACCAGAACCACAGGCAAAAACGTATATGGAGTTTATCGAAGATTACCAGGCGCTCGGATCGATCCTTCTGCAACTGGGTCTTCACGGCAAGCGAATCGCTGTCATTGGCGAAAATTCCTACAATTGGTGTGTTACCCATACCGCCGTCCTGAATGGTGTCGGCATCAGCGTGCCGCTTGACCGGTTGTTGCCAGCAGGTGAAATTATTTCACTGCTTGAGCGTGGCGGCGTCTCCGCTGTTTTTTACCAGGAGACGTTTCACGAAGTGATGCAGGCAGCCGTTGAGAAATACCCCGGTCAGATCGAGCTCCTTTGCTGCATGCGGCCGGATAAATTGAAGTCTCCTGAATCTGTTCCATTCGAAGCCGTAGTGGAAGCAACTGGCCCTGCATCTGCCGATTCGGTCTTGCCCAGATACTTCCGTTTCGCTGATCTGCTCACTGCCGGACGTGCTATCAGGGCACGCGGCGACAAGACTT
>JAWSUP010000181.1:0-8481 GCA_033549405.1 Bacillota bacterium
GCCATGGCACTTGCACTCATGTTTATAATTATGCCCAGTCGGCTGCCTGCCTCTTTCCTGATCTCGAAAGAAGCGCCCGGACAGTCGAGTTCCTGCAGGAGACCGACGAAAATGGCGTGATGGCCTTTCGCAGCCAGACACCGTTCGGCTGGCCGCGCAGCAGCGCCGAACCGGCCATTGACGGGCAGTTTGGCACCATTGTCCGCCTGTGCCGCGAATGGAAACAAAGCGGCGACGGTCAATGGCTGGAAAAGCTCTGGCCAAAAGCAAAAGCTGCCCTTGACTTCGGCCTTCTTCACTGGGACCATGACGGCGACGGACTGGCCGAGGCCAGGCAGCACAACACGTATGACATTGAGTTCTATGGTGCCAATCCGCTGGGGACATCCATGATGCTGGCCGCCCTGACAGCCGGTATCGCCATGGCCCGCTTCCTGGGTGACAGTGCTGCCGCTGACCGCTGGGAAGTCCGCCTGGCACAGGGCCGCGCAAAGATGCAGGAACGGCTTTTTAACGGCCGCTACTATCGGCAGTTGCCGGCTGATCGCCCTGATTATCGCTATCAACCCGGAAACGGGTGCCTCGCCGACCAGCTGGTCGGCCAGTTTATGGCAGATTGTGCCGGTCTGGGCGCTCTGCTTGATCCCGACCAGATACGCTCAGCGCTGTTGGCGATTGTCCAGAATAATTTTTGCGAATCGTTTTATGACAGGCCTTCGCTGCATCGGACCTATGCTCTGAATGATGAGCAGGGTCTGCTCTTGTGCACTTGGCCTGACGGTGATCGGCCGGCCATGCCCATGCCCTATGCAGATGAGGTATGGAGCGGCGTGACTTATTCGGTGGCGGCGATGCTGCTGCGGCGCGGACTGACAGATGAAGCCGTCAAGCTGGTCGCCGCGGTCAACCGCCGGCATGACGGCCTGCGCCGCAATCCCTTCAATGAAGCAGAGTGCGGCCATCACTACGCGCGATCGATGGCCAGCTGGGCGCTCGTTTCGGCCTGGACCGGCATGCAGCCGGACTTGCCTGGCGGCCGGATCAGCTTTGCACCGGCGTTCACAGGCAGTGGGCTGGCATTTTTCTGCTGTGCCAAAGCCTGGGGTCTCTTAGGCTGTCTGAACGGATCCTGGACAGCCTACGTGCTGGGCGGCAGCCTGGACGGTTTGTATGTCACAGTTCTGCAACAATCGATCAACATCGTCACGGGTTGGCCAACAGAGGATACAATGCGCGACATGCAAGGATGTTGCGCCGTTTTCGGGAAGAATAATGGAAAGTGACCATCTCATGTTTGACTAATCGCATATAGTATTTGTTGTAGTTGTTGCAACCAGCTAAAGAGAGGCCAATATGGAAACGATGTATTCAGCTGTTTACGACGACTGCAGTCGGGAATTGCAACTGCCGATCAGAGACGTACCAGGATCAGAATCCTGGACAAGCGTCAAGACAATCCAACACGGTGACTCAACAGATCGCAAGTTCAAAGTCAAAGACCAAAACGGCAATCGCTACATGATTCGTTTGCTCGACAAAACGCGCTACGATCACGGCAAGTTTGCCTGCAGGCTGATGGACATGCTGTACCAGAACAAAGTTCCGGTGCCCTGTCCGGCGAGCTTTGGCGTATGCGACCAGAATCGTTCCGTCTACCTGATGACGCACTGGATTTACGGTAAACCGGCGCCTGAACGGCTGCCGGAACATCACGAAACGGTCCAGTATCTGCTGGGTCAGGAAACTGCGGTCTACCTGCATGCGCTGCATGGCTGTGAGGCGCCGACTGGACCGGATCTGTGGGCTCAGAAGATCTGTCAGCAGATTGACCAGGTGCAGGCAACCTGCAGTGACGCCGACAAAGACCTGTCCTGTGTCAACAGCCTGTTGCAATTTGTCCTGGATAATGCGCATATTGTCGGGCAGCAACCGCAGAGAGTGCTGCACGGCGATCTGACGCCTGCTAACCTGATCTTTTCTTATGAGACATCCGTCAGTCTGATTGATTTTGAGAAATGGCAGTTTGGCGACCCGCTGGCCGACCTGACGCCGATCATGACCGATTTCAGCCACATCAGCAGCCGCTTTGCCACTGGTTTTCTTGATTGTTACTTTCATTACCAGACAGATGTCCGGACATTTCGTTGCCTGGCTTTTTATGCGGCGTTGAGGAGATTGCAGCAGTATGCCGCAGCCTGCGCCGCCGGTGAAATGGCGCGGCAACTGGCCATCCAGGATGTCAGGCAGCTGGTTAAGGACTACAGCGGTTTCAGCACGGTCGTACCGGTCTGGTACAGAGTCATGCCGCAGATGAAAGAACAGACGAAAAACAGAAATGGGCGAAAAAGCAAAAAAAGCCTCGATGATATGCGCCGCTCAGAACCGGGTCAGGTTCCTGGCCAGCTTGCGGGGCAATGCTGAAGCTTCAAGCCTGATGGCCTGTTTGAGCAGGGCGCTGCCAAGCGGACTGACCGTCTCATCGATCCGGCTGACCGAGTCGCAAAAATCCTTTGCCTCTAACAGGTCGCTGCGGTGAAACCGTCCTTTGAAGGTGTGACCGATCAGGCACTTCTTGCAACGCAACTCGGCACGCTCGGTCAGGTGTTCCACAGCCTGGCGGACCAGCTGCTTGCCCAGGTGACTGGCCAGATCGTCCCGGTCGCGGCTATCACTGAAACGCAGCGATGTATTGAAGGCATAGAGATGCTGCGCCAGAAGCGCTGCTTTCTGACGCGGGGTATACAGATACCAGACCGGTGTCGCCCAGGTCTTGCTGGCAAACCCGTCGGCATCTTCGATCAGGCGTGCCCGCCAGGCATACATGCGCCTGTCATCTGGTTTCTGGTCGATGGCCTGGCGACTGTAGCTGTTGAAGATTGGCAGTTGGCGACTGCGTGCGGCCGTCTCAGCCATCTCGATGAAGGAAAGCTTTGCTTTCTCCCCCCCATGACCTGCATGGTCTGGCTGCCGGCCTGTTTTTGCCATTGGTTCGAGCGGCTTGTCCGGTTCATCGACTTCCGCTATATAGTCGGATAACGAGCGATGAACAGGCGGTTCATCGACCGACGGCGGGGGAGGCCAGACTGCTTTATCGGGAACATAGGGTCTCCCGGGTTGTCGAATGGCCGGACCAGATTCCGGAGCGTTGCTTGTGTCGTATGGGTCGGGAGCCTTAAAAGCCTGGCCGCCGATAATGCCTTTAAGACGGATGATGCCATCGCTTTTTTGCATAAGCGACCGGTTGCCGCAATAGGGACATGTCCAGAAGGTCTGTAAGGGCCGATCTTGATCCAAGGTGAAACCGCCGCCGCAATGAGGGCAATTAAGATTGACCTGTGCCATGGAGACCTCCCGATTTATGATCATTTGGTAGTACCTGAGTTTGATTATAACACGAACTCATGTAGATGAAGTAAAAAAGAACAGGGAATGCAGCGCCTGTACACATGCATTCCCTGTTCAGTTCTTGAACCGGCCAGATGTCGGGTCATGAAAGATGGAGGTTTCTTCCATGCTCGATATTAATCAATAATTGTATCAATCAATCGTGCGCCCATGTGCCGTTTTCATGGTCAGACCCAGTTCGGCCAGTTTATTTGATATCCGCTCTTGCTCGAGCGGGCGACGGACTTTCAATGTGGTTGTCTTGATCAGGTCCTGTTCAGATAAGATGAAGTATTTGATGGCCTTATAAGGCGGCATCTGCTGGTTGATCTCGCGGATCTGCCCTTCGAGCCAGGTTTTGATGGCATCCTGGTTTCCGGCCAGCCCTTCCGGCAGATCGTCCGGGCTGATAACGAGCTTGGCGCAGATATCGACAGCGTCCCGCAGGGTTGCATCGCCCCAGACAATCGACTCGCGGATGCCCGGGATACGGCCGACGAGAAACTCGACTTCTTCGGGGAAAACTTTCTTGCCGTTGGTCAGGACAATCATGGACTTAGCCCGGCCGGTGATGTGAATGCAGCCTTTTTTGTCAAGGATGCCGACATCGCCGGTTCTGAACCAGCCGTCAGGCATCATGACTTCGGCGGTCGCTTCCGGGTTTTCGAAGTAACCCAGCATGACACTGTCGCTTCTGGTCAGGATTTCGCCCTGGGAACCAGGTTCTTTGGCATCTGTGTCAATGGCTGCCTCGACAAAGGCCAGCGGGTTGCCGACACTGCCGTAGACATTGACGTTATAGTTGCAAGCCGATATGACCGGTGATGTTTCAGTCAGGCCGTACCCGTTGAAAAAATCGATGCCGATTTCGTTAAAGAAAGCAATAATGTCCTTGTCGATCGGTGCTGCGCCGCTGACACAGAGGTTCAGTCCGCCGCCGAAGGCATCGAGGATCTGGTGAAACAGCTTGCGGCGCACGTCGATGCCGACCTTGCGCAGACCACTTGACACCTTGCGCAGCATCTTGACGAGTTTCAGCTTGCCTGTGTTTACCAGTTTTTTCTCAATCTGGCGGTAAATATTCTCAAACAGCAGCGGGACGGCGAGAATGATGTTGATCTTCCAGTCTACAAGATTCTGGGCCAGATAGCGCAAGCCATCGGTGAAGCAGATGCAGATGCCGTAGGCAAGCATCATGTACATGCCCACCGTGTTTTCGAAAGTGTGGTGCAGCGGCAGGACCGACAGGGCCCGCTGGCCTTGCTTGATGTCCAGAGTGCTGACGACGGAGTGGACATTACTCGTAATGTTGCGGTGGGACAGCATGACGCCCTTTGACATGGCTGTCGTGCCGGATGTAAAGAGCAGCGAACACATGACATTGGGATCTATGGTCGCGTCCAGAAACTGGCGGCTGCCGGCTTCGAGCAGCTTCTGCCCCTTGTCCATGATTTCTTCCCAGGGGATGAAACGCGGATCGGCAGAACGCAGTTCAGCACTGATGATGCCCGGCTTCATGCAGATAAAATAGCGGATACGCTCATTTTTGGCGGCGACAGCCAGGGCGATCTCGTGGTGCGGCCCGTTGTAGATAAACGCTTCAGCCTGGCCCCTTTCACTGAGATTGATGACTTCCATTTCCGGCAGCTGGCGGTCGAGCGGGACAGACACGCCTGTGCCGTTGACGACAGCGTTGTGGGCGACTGCCCACTCATAGCAGTTGGCGCCGACGACGACGATGTGCTTGCCGGACAGGCCGAGGTCAACCAGTGCTGTCCCGAGCACATTGATGTCTTGGGCAAAGGTGCGAAAACTGCGTACAATGTCAGGGCCGCCCGGCGTCTCGTGGTAACGATAAGCATCGGTATCCCCATACTGGTCAACACAATACTGAATCAGGTCGCGTAGTGTCTGAAAACGTGGCCGATCGTAATACTTGGTACCGGTTACAGTCTGCATGAGAGCTCCTCCTGGCGGTCTGCGCCATCTGCTTTGAAGGTCATAAATTTTGATGATCAAAGCATAATAATTCTAACATGCGGCCATCTGTAAGGCAATAGTGCCAGTTGAATATCTCTGATATACACAGAAATTGCTGTCATGAAATGGGAAAAAAGACAGGACGCTGCCGCTTGGCATTTCATGACTGAATTTGGCATTTAATGACCTGCTCTGTGCCAAATGCTATAAAACACATTGCCATGCCTCCTGTTCACTGACTATAATGAACCCATGGTCAAACACAGGCAGCTGCCCGGGGGCAGCCAGGAGGTGACTCATGCAAGTTGGTATCGTGACCAGAAGTTTTCCTGAAATGACAAATGAAGAAGCGGCAGCCTTCATGGCCCGGACCGGTTTCACCGTGACGGAGCTGTGTCTGTCACAGACCGACAGCAAGTACTGGGTGTACAACGGCACGTCGGACATCAGCGACCTGACGCCGCAGCGCGTCAGCGACATCGCTGACATTTACCGCCGCCAGGGGATTGCTGTCCATGCGCTGGGCGTTTTCACGAACCTGATCGAGCCGGACGACAACAGAAGAGATGAAATTCTGGCCTATTTCGAACGGCACATGCAGTATGCGCAGGCTGCCGGCATTCCGGTCGTATCCACCGAATGCGGCTTCGATCCGGCCAGCCGCGGGATTCGGGCAGATCTTTATGAGGCGCGGTTTGACCGCCTGCTGGATTCGCTGCGTTGGCTTTGCGACAAGGCGGAAACCTATGACCTGACTTTGGCCCTTGAGCCGTGCGTGATCGACGTTGTGCCCAGTGCCAAGCGTATGGCCGACACGATCAGCCAGGTCGGATCTCCCCGCCTCAAGGTGCTGCTCGATCCGGCCAACCTGATCGCCAACTCGTCAGAGCGCGACATGTTTGCCTACCTGGGCCCGCATGTGGCCTATTTCCATGGCAAAGACAGGAAAGTCAATGACGCCAAGGGACGCAACATCGGCGAGGGCGAAATTGACTGGCCGCTCTTCTTCAGCCTCTATCACCAGACGCACGAGGGTGTGCCCTTCATTATTGAATATCCGCGCGCTCACAATTGTGCAGAAATACTGCAGCGTGTCCGCGACTATGATCGCCAGGCCGCTGCCCTGACAGGAGGTACAAAATGATACGTCTTGGTGTCAACACAGTCTTGTTTAAAATGGCCGGTTTTGCCCAGGCCGCCCGCGCCATCAAAATGGCCGGTTATGACGGCCTGGAGATCTCGGCGATCAAGGGCATGTGCGAGCATCTGGACCTGGAGCGGTACCAGGACCAGAAAAACGAGATCAGGGAAGTCCTGGCGGAGACCGGACTGGACCTGATGGCAGCCGAAGTCGCCTCGCAGGATCCGGATCGCCTGGAACTGGCCTTTGCGGTCGCCGCCGACCTGGGCATCCCTGTGATCAACGTCGGTCCCGGCGGCAAAATGAACGATGAGGCTTCGCTGCTCGAGACCATAGACAGGCTGAGCCGCATGGCCAAACGGGCAGAATCTTACGGTGTGACCCTCTGCTGCAAAGCCCATGTAGGCGCCGCCATCTTTAATACGGAAACCACACTGCAGGCCATGGCGGCTATCGACAGTCCGGCTTTCGGCATCGACATGGACCCGAGCCATGTCTACCGGGCTGGCGAAAACCCCGAACTTGCCCTGCCCCAGGTTCTGGCCAGGACGCGCCACATCCACATCCGCGACTGCCGCGGCAGGGGGCCTTCCCCGGGTGAACCGCCTGTGCAGGCCTGCGGGCGCGGCGACATCGACCTGTTCTCCTATTTCAGGGCGATGGTCGACGGCGGTTATGACGGACCGGTCAACCTGGAGGTCATCGGTCCTGAACAGAGCTTCGAACAGTCCATGGCCATCGCCGCGGAAAGCTATGGATACATGAATGCCTGCCTGAAGATGCTCAAGGCGCGCTGAACGGTTGTTCAGCGCACCTGAAAAATACAGAACTGCTAACATATTTGCAATTAACGAGGAGGATGAACATGAAAAAACCAAATCTGCTTTTCTTTGGTATTGACAGTCTGAGGACCGACTTCATGAGCCTTTTTGGCTACCACCGTCTGACGACGCCGCACATGGACCGCTATCTCGGGGAAGATGCCATTGTCTTCGACAACTGCATCAGCCCGAGCATCCCGACAACCCCCGGTTATGCGTCGATGCTGACCGGCATGGACTGCTTCGGCGCCGATGTGGTAGCGCTGCGGCACAAAGGCGATCTGGCGCCCGGCGTCAAGACCCTGGCCGAGGTTCTGCGCGAGAACGGCTACAACACGACCTGCATCGGCTTCACCGGCAATCCTTCTGCCCGCGGCTTCGACCAGTACATCGACTATGAAGGCTGGAGCGCTTCTCAGGACGGCTTTGCCCACAAAGCCGAGAACATGAACAAGGCGGCCATACCTGAGCTGGAGCGCCTGGCGGCCGGGGACAAGCCTTTTTTCCTCTTCCTGCGCCACATGGACCCCCATTCGCCTTACCTGCCGCCGGAGCCGTTCCATAAGATGTTCTACCAGCGCGACGGCTTTGATCCGAACAATACATCGCTGCAGCCGGTTTATGACTTCAAGCCATTCCGGGATTATTTCCTGACCTGGTTTCCTCAGGGCTGCACCGACAAGGATTTCATCATCGCCCTGTATGAGGCGGCCATCGCCTATATGGACACCTGCATCCAGAGCATTCTGGAGAAACTCGAGACGCTGGGCCTTGCAGAAGACACCGTCGTGGTCATCACGTCCGACCATGGCGAGACGCTCTATGACCACGAATGCTGGTTCGATCACCACGGCATGTATGAGTGCACGCTGACAGTGCCGCTTGGCATCAAGTATCCGGGTAAAACCCGTTCAACGCGCCTTAAAGACATCTGCCAGCTCAAGGACCTGATGCCGACGCTGCTGGACCTGATGGGCATCGGCACGGATATCGCCTTCGACGGACGCAACCTGATGCGGCGCGTGCGCGGTGAAGCCTTCGAGCAGGAAAGCGAGATGTACATTACGGAATGCACCTGGATGCGCAAGCATGGCTGGCGGACACCGGAATGGAAGCTGATCGTGGCGCTGGAGCCGGACCTTCACTACAAACCGG
>JAWSUP010000182.1:0-8461 GCA_033549405.1 Bacillota bacterium
GCTCGATCAGCGCTGAACGCCGTGTGCTGGGTAGCGTTCGCGTCATGGCAAACTGTTTTTCATTAGGTGAGGCTGCTGGTATGGCTGCTGCGTTTGCTGCGTCACTTGAAAGCAGGAACGTTCATCAGGTTGATGTCCCGTTTCTTCGCAAGCGGCTGCTCGAGGAAGGAGCCAATATCTGATTACGTTTTCCGTTTACATTCGTGACAAGGATATTGAAGACGGATACTTATCTGTGTGACATAGATGGGAGAAGAGTAAATGAGAATAGATGCGCTGGATGTTTATTATCTAAAGAATCAATTGTTAAAACCCTGGGTCACTGCTTACGGCAAGGACGACGCAACTTATACCATTATGGTCCGCATGACATCGGGTTCAGAAACGGCCTGGAGTGAAGCAAGTCCTCTCATGGCGCCGATGTATTCACCTGAGTTTGCCCAGGGGGTTTATATCGTTGTCACGCAATTTCTGGCCCCGATGATTGTGGGCCGATCATTCGATAGCGCTGTTGAAATCAATGAGGCCATGTCAGCCATCAAAGGCAACCCATTTGCCAAGTCAGCCATTGAGATCGCATGGTGGACGCTCGAGTCAAAACGCAGAGGTGTGCCCCTCCATGTTTTGCTTGGCGGAAGCGACCAGGAGGTGGCAACCGGGGCTGATTTTGGTATTCAGGAGAGCATTGATACCTTGCTTGCCTTGATAGACGAGGCCATAAAAGAAGGATACCCGCGTATAAAGTTAAAAGCAAAACCGGGTTGGGATCTGAATATGCTTCAAGCTGTGCGCTCAACGTTTCCTGACTTTACCTTTCACATCGACTGCAACTCCGGTTATTCGCTTGCTGATCTTGAACTGTTTCGTCAGATTGACCGCTTCCATTTGGCCATGATCGAGCAGCCTCTGTTTCATGCGGATGTACGTGATCATGCCAAACTGCAAGCCAGTATAGAGACCCCCATATGTTTGGATGAGAGCATCACATCCGTCCGGGTGGCCAGAGAAGCCATTGAGTTGGGGGCATGCAAATTTATCAACATCAAGCCTGGCCGGGTTGGTGGCCTTCTGCCTGCGTTGCAGATCAATACAATTTGCCGGGAGGCTGGCATTGGCTGCTGGGTCGGGGGGATGCTTGAAACAGCAATTGGTGTTGGCATCTGCATCGAACTGGCAACAATTGGCAACATGGTTTATCCCAGCGATTTACTGCCCTCATCATTCTTCTATGAAGAGGAGTTATCGCTCGATAGAATCGTCCATTCCGGTCCTGGCCGTATGAAGCCGTCCAGTAAACCAGGCAATGGTTATGTGCCCGACCCGCAACGCCTTCAAGCACGGACCCTGGCGACGATTCATCTGGGCGGATGAGGATAGACGATGGATGCGATGGATCATCTCAATGAACAGCAACAACAGGCAGTAACCACAACTGAAGGTTTCATCCGCGTCGTCGCCGGCGCAGGGTCCGGCAAGACCCGGGCGCTGGCGCACCGGTTTGCCTGGCTGGTCAATGACATCGGCATTATGCCCGCAAATATCCTCTGTGTGACATTCACCAATAAGGCCGCCAATGAGATGAAGAAGCGGATCCGCCGCCTCACCGGAGGCAACGATACCGGCTACATCAGCACGTTTCACAGCTTTTGCGTTTCTGTCTTGCAGGAAGACAGCCATGCCGTGCAGTATCCCAGGAGCTTCCTCGTGCTCGATAACGCGGATATCGACGCGATGCTGAACATGGTCTACGAAGAGCGCGGCCTGACACTGCGCCACATGACATTCGCCAAAGCACGCGACATGATCGAAATCCGCAAGATCACCAAAGAGCCGGATTATCACCAGCTCATGATCGCCATGTCGCTGGACGACCTGCACCGCAAATACCTGGAAGCAACGGAGACCTCTGACATCATCTTCTACGGCTACCTGTTCCAGCAAAAAAAGTGCTTTGGCCTTGATTATAATGATTTGATCAAGTATGTGCTGCATATCTTTGACATTCATCCTGAGATCAGGCTGAAATGGCAGCAGCGGCTGGCTTATATCATGGTCGATGAATATCAGGACATCGACGACCTGCAGTACCGCCTGATGAAGGTCTTATGCGACTATCACAAGAATCTTTTTGTCGTCGGCGACCCGGACCAGACGATCTATACCTGGCGCGGCGCCAACGTACGGTATATCCTGGACTTCGACAAAGAATTCCCCCAGGTTCAGACCATCATGATGATGACGAACTACCGGTCGACTCCGCAGATCATTGCCGTCGCAAATGACCTGATCGATAAAAACAGGAATCGCATGAAGAAGGATCTGCTGCCGGTCCTTCCGGATGGCCCGCCGGTTGTCTACCATCATGCCAGAACAGCGGAAGCGGAAGCCCAGTGGATCACCGCTGAAATCAGGAATCTGGCGGATAAAGGTATACCGCTCAGCGATATTGTGATCCTTTATCGCGCCCATTACCTCACCCGCTCCCTGGAAGCCGTCTTCATCAAAGAGGAAATGCCTTACACGCTTTATAGCGGCGTCCAGTTCTTCGGGCGCATGGAGATCAAGGACGTGCTGTCCTATCTGCGGCTGATCGCCTATAAAGATGACCTGTCATTTATCCGGGTGGCCAATGTCCCTAAGCGCAACATCGGTGAAAAACGCATGAAGTTTCTGCAGAATTATGCGGCCCAGAACCATTGCACGCTCTACAGTGCGCTTATGCAGACCATAAATGACGGGATTTTTGCTAATACCAAGGCTAAGCGGTTTATCGAGATGATCGAACGCTTTGCTGTCGGTTACCAGGAAAGGACCGTCTCGGAACTGCTGAGCGCGGTTCTCGATAAAAGCGGTTATGAGCTGATGCTGCGCACCGAGGGCAGCCAGGAGCGGCTGGACAACCTGGCCGAACTCAAGCAGTCGATCTACGAATACGAAAGCTCATGCGGCGAAGAAAGCTCGCTGGAGGATTATCTGGCGCATGTGGCGATGCTGACAAATACAGATGCTGTCGCCGGCAAGAATGCCGTGAAGCTGATGACAGTCCATACGGCCAAGGGGTTGGAGTTCCCCTATGTCTTTCTCTGCGGCCTGGACGAAGGCATTTTCCCGTCAAAAAAGACGGCGACACCTGACGCTATGGAAGAAGAAAGAAGGCTCATGTTCGTGGCGCTGACACGCGCGGAAAAAGCTTTGTATCTCACAGATGCGGAAGGGCGGAATTTGGATGGCTCCTATCGCTTTCCGTCCCGCTTCATTTTTGACATAGACAAAAGTCTCCTTGCCTATACGGCAGAACTGGACAGAAGTCTGGTCAGCGAAACAAACTGGCTGGTGACAAGCAGCCAGAGGGCTATGGAAGCGGCAGCGTCCGGACTCCCTTTCAAGCCAGGTGACCGGATTGTTCACAGCATCTTCGGAGCCGGCTCCGTGATCGAGATTGACCGCGACCAGAACACATACCTGATCAAGTTCGACACACTCGACACAGCCCGCAGGATCGGCACGAACGCAAAGTTATCGACTGAAACTGAGTGAGCTTCTTGTTACTTTTGTGTGTCAATTTCAATTGCCAGTCATAAACTGTTGCCTTTATAAATCTTACCGATTAAGCTGAGAACAAATGAGACAGCACCGCTGATGAACAGCATTGTTCTAATCGGTGTCGAGTCGCTGCCAGGATTTCACGCAGTTGAGGGGAGTCGAGTCTGAATGGGTCTTTTCAAGTCAGCATATCATCACTTTCGGCTGAAACACAGGAATAGCGTTCGTCTGGCATCCATTTTGCTGGTGTTGCTGTTCGTCATCACACCTGTCAGCGGCTGTGGTGACTTGCGTTTGACGAGTGACAAAGCTGCGATCGAGGCTGTTTACGGCCAGTTTTTCCCGGGCAGGGCGATCGAGATTAACGGCAGCTTGTTCGGCCAGTATGTACAGGAGCGAAGCCGGGTCAGGATAGACGGTCAGGACGCTGCTGTCGTCAGCTGGTCGGAGCAGGCCATCACCGCCATCGTGCCCATGGTGGTGCGGGACGGTAAGCGTATAATTGAAGTCGACAATCCGCCTGCATTCAGCAACCTGTCAGCTGAAGCCTTTTTTTACACATATCAAACAACTGAAATTGCCTCTGCTGTCATCCAGCCGGACGAGGACACGGTCATCGAGACAGATGAGCTGTCTGTCATCATTCCGGCCGGCAGTCTCAAAGAAGAAGAGAAGATATTTGTCAGGAAACTCAAGCGTCCGACCGCCGGCCAATCTGTCGGTTCTGCCGCAGGCGACGCAGCTGACAGTGATCGTTTCCGCGATACACTCGCTGAATATGAACTAGTCGATGCCAACGGTGACCATGTGCTTTTTGATGCCGACATCCTCATTGGCGTCGCCATCGATCTGCAAGATGAAGATGAACTCTCTCTGTACGGTCTGCAGTATTTTAACGATGTATTAGGCATCTGGGCCAGGGCTGAAACGATCTACGACCCGTCAGATGGCAAGCTCTATGCCATTACATCCCATTTCAGCTTCTGGCAGAAGTTTAAAGACCACATGAAAAAGCAGGTGGTCAAACAAGCCGGAGATATTTACGATAAAGTCAATCGGACTGTTTCTTACCCGTTCAAGATCAGAAAAAAGGCAACTGATTATGTTGTCGATAAAATTGTTGAGCTGGATATCGGCACCTATATCAATGACAAACTGAATGAAAACTTCATCGGGGTCAGCGCCGGCGATGTCGTGATTGTCTACTATCGCGAATCCGATGCCAAGAAAGACGCCAATATTCCTGTTATTGCGCAACAGGCGGCTGCCGCATTTCACCACGCTTATTATGAATATGCCAAAGTCCTGGGCGATGGGAAAGTGCCGTCTGTCCATACGTTTAAAAAGAAGGGATCCAGTCTCAAGGATTACTGGCTGGGCGGTATCAAGTCACCCATGCCAAGTTCGGACACATCGGAATATGACCTGGTGCCTAATCCGATCAAAGTCTATATCGATCCCCGCTACAACCTGAAAGGCGCCAATTACAGCATCGTCTCAGGCAACACCTCCATCCCCAGCGCGTATCCGGACAACGATCTGGAAACCACCTGTGCGCATGAGCTTTTTCATGTCATTCAACATCACCAGTTGGGCAAGAAAATGCTCTATATGGCCAACGGCCTGAAAGATGCGGCCGGTTCATTCTCGGCTGATTCTGAGGTTTTTTCCTATCTGGCCAACAACAAATGGTTTTTCGAAGCGACCGCAGAATATGCATCGCTTTTCATTGGCACTGGCGTAGGCATTGAAAAACTGCACAGCGGCATTGAAGCCACACAGGCCTATTATGCTTTTACAGGCACGAATAACGGCCAGGAATATGCGATGTCCGCTTTTATCGATTATATCGTGACGGACCGCATGTTGCAGACAGAAAGCAGGCCGCAGGCTTTTCGCATGATGTGGGATGAAGTAATCGAAAATTACAGCATGCGCGACAGCATCAACACATCGCTGAGCAGTTATACGCAGAGCTATCTGGGATCCAGTGCAACTGAGCTTTACGGCGAATTCTGGCAGGATGTCCTGCTTTCATCTTATATGCCGGTGATTCCTGTTGCGGCCAATGCGGCAAATACTTCAGCGGTGAACGGCATCACTGACTTTACCTCTCTCCAGAAAACGCGGGATCTGGCGATCAAGCCAGAAGGCTGCGGTATATACAGGGCCAGTGTAAATGACATGACCATGAAAGACATCATGGATGAGACGACGCTTCTGTGTTCACTCTGGTTCAAGCCGGGCAGCAAAGAGCTGGAAGGTCTGGCCTACCGGCTGAATGGCCTTGGTGCAGCAGAACGCTATACTGAAGCGGTGGAACCGGCGGGTGCTGTCAATTCCGGCTTGTCAAAGCTGCCGGAAGCCTTCTTCACCTACAAGCCGGGTGACAGCTTTGCCATTGCGGCCTATTACCAGTCGTATCAGAACAAGCCGGTCTACAACAAGATGGCGATTCAGACCAGCACGGTGTCCTGGGAAAACAAAAAGGCGATTGACAAAAAACTGAAAAACACGACGCTCAGTTTTGCCGACAAACTGGAATTCAAAGCCGATCTGCCCCCGCTGGCCGGCGGCAAAGGCCAGTATACGGCCGATGTCACCATAAACAACGATGAGGACTTTACCCATGAAGGTATTAAAATAGGGTCTGGCAAGGTTTTTTCGATCGATCCGCCCATGTATGAAGATTCAAAAGTACCGCCGACCAGAGCTGATGTCGATATTGTCATCTACCTGGACGATGTGATGGTTCATCATTATCAGTCGGCGCCCACTGAAGAAGACGACCTGGTGATTGACATTGATGTCGTGGACGGAAAACTGGAAGCCGGCAGCTCAGCCACATTCAAAGTCAGCGGTATCCCCGGAGATGTCAGCGTCAGCGAATTTGTCTGGAAAACTGAAACAAGTCCCAAAGGTCTGCTCCCCGCATCCCAAACCACGAGTGGCGATGAAATCAGCTTCGATTTTGATCAGGCAGCAAAACTGACATTGTCTGTTTATGTGTATGGAGAAAAAGACGGTAAAGAGACACTGCTGGCTTCTGTCAGTAGGCAGTTCACGATTGAAAAGCCGGATGAACCGGAACCGACACAGCCAGTGCTGACCAACATTGAAGGCAATTGGAAAGCTTATGAAATGTCCTATGGCGGTGGCGCCAATGATGTGCTGGGACCGCAGACGAATAATTTTACGCTCAGTATTGGCGGCGGTAATTTTAAACTCACGCTCACCGCACCCAGTGGCGATACCTGGGCGTATGTCGGTTATGTCAGGGAGTATGTCGATGCAAGTGGTGACCAGGCTTTTGAGCTTGTGATCGACAGCGGCAACGCCAACGTGGATTACCAGCAAAAGCAAGGCCTGAAAAATCTGAGTATAGAAGCGCTCTTTGTCAGTTTATGGGATGACGGTCACAAACTGTCGGTGGGCACGACCGGCGGAAAACTGCTGTTTAATAGGGTTGAGTAATATTAATTACCGTGACATTGACCAGAGGCATGTCAGAGGCATGCATTAAATTCTTAACAGCTCCTTGGCTGTGCCGGAGATCAAATCAACGTTGCCACAAGATTTGTGCAGTTTCTAATGGCACCAGCACACCTTCGTGATGCGGGATAAGTCGCACTGTATAGTCCTCTATTGGACGAGAGGCAGGTGCGGCTCCCCGATATGTGACCCAGTCAGTCATGTTTGGCAGCGCTGGCGCATCCTGCAATGCGTGAATCTGTTTCATCGCGAATCGTGTTGGTGTCCCGGCACCGTTTGAATTGGCATAAATCTCAACTGTAACTGAATCCGGATTCATATCATTGAGATACAGTTGGATCTCAAAGAGGTATTGATCATCCTTCACTTCGGTCTTCAATTCGCCAAAATGCATTGCATTCCATTTTTGGTCAATTTGCTGCTGCCAGCGAGAGATTTGCGCACCTATGACGCCTTGATTTTCAGCGCGTTTAAGGTATGCCACGGCAGCTGGCAGGTAATACTGATCGACATATTCACGCATGGATCGATTTGTGGAAAAATATGGTGTCAAACGAGCCATGCTTTCCCGCATCCGCGCCGTCCAGGCTGTTGAAATGCCATTGACATCGCGGGCATAAAATTCGGGGATCACTTCGTTCTCGAGTATGTCGTAAAGGGCATCCGCTTCGGCAGCATCCCAGGACGGATCATCGCCATGCTCCTGTCCGTCTCCGATCGCCCATCCGGCTTCAGAAGTATAGGCTTCTACCCACCAGCCGTCCAATTCTGACAGGTTGATTCCGCCATTAACGAGCACTTTCATTCCGCTCGTGCCACTTGCTTCCCAAGGCCGTCGCGGTGTGTTGAGCCAAACATCGACACCTTGCACCAACTGCTCTGTCAGAAGCATATCGTAATCGCTGAGGAATACCACTTGGGAGCTAACCCCAGGCTGCTTTATAAACTGCGTCCATTGCTGGATAAGATCTTTGCCAGCCTGATCAGCTGGATGGGCTTTGCCGGCTAAGATCAGCTGAACCGGCCGATCAGGATTGGTCAATATTCTCACCAGCCGATCGGGATTGTGCAGCAGCAGATTTGGCCGTTTATACGATGCAAATCTGCGGGCAAATCCAATTGTCAATACAGTCGGATCAAAGATATTCCCTGCTGCAGTGATTGCCTCTGGTGATGCGTCTGAAGCAGACAATTGCCGAGACAAGCGATCACGCACAAAGAGAACCAGAGCAGTTCGGGCGTCATTGCGCAATTTCCAGAAAGCATGATCAGGAACCTTTCGAATGTCATTTTCCAAAGAATCAGTTATCCCCAGCCAGCGGTTTTTACCACAAGCGTTTGTCCAGAGCGTGTCCGCTGCCTCTGAGTCCCAGGTAGGCATATGAACGCCATTCGTCACATGGCCGACGGGCACTTCATCTTCCGG
>JAWSUP010000183.1:0-5359 GCA_033549405.1 Bacillota bacterium
AGGCCAGTGGCCTGCGGCTGATCCGCGACCTGGATATTGATGAGGCGGTCGCCCGCTTTGCAGCCGGTGCGGCACACGCGCTCAACATCAGCGTACGCGGATACCATAAGCTCCTGCGTGTCGCGCGAACGATCGCCGACCTGGACATCTGCGGCTCAATCAGCCGCGATCATGTCGCTGAAGCATTGCAGTATCGACTGCACAACCCGGTCTGATGGCGACTGACCTGGAACAGCTCAGATTTTGCCTGCAGGTATCGCATCTGCAGCAGACTCCGGGAATCGACCGGAAGTGGCTGCGCCAGATCCTGCTGCGCGATGGACAGGACGCCGACCTGTATCCTCTTCAGTCATTGTGCGGCGGTCAGGCACAATCGCATAAAATTGAACAGACAGCCTGTCGGGCATATGCTGCCGGTATCCGCGCCTGCTGTGCCGCTGATGCAGTTTATCCTTATCGTCTGCGTCAGATCAGCGGCTGCCCGTTGGTCCTTTATTATCGTGGACAGGATGCTGCAGCCAAATGGAACCATCCGTTTGCCGTAACCTTGATCGGGACAAGGAACCCTACGCAGTACGGCAGGATCGTCACCCGCCAGATTTCTGCTGACCTGGCTGATCAGGGCGCTCTGGTCATCAGCGGCATGGCGCGCGGCATCGACGCCCTGGCTCATCGAACGGTTCTAGACCGGCATGGCCTGACCATCGCCGTCGTCGCCCAGGGCGTCGACCAGGCTTATCCCCCGGAGCATCTCGGCCTGATGGAGGAAATTACAGCAAATGGGCTGGTCATCAGTGAGCATCCACCGGGAACAAAACCAAAAAGATCTTATTTTCCGGCGAGAAACCGGATCCTCAGCGGCCTTGCCGATGTTATCGCCATCATGGAGGCATCGCAGCAAAGCGGCACTTTGATCACGGCCGGTTTTGCCGCTGACCAGGGCAGAGAAGTATTCGCTGTTCCCGGCAGCATTCTGCAAGGACGCAGCAAGGGTTGCCACCAGTTGATCCGCGAAGGCGCCGGTATCATCGAGACGGCCGCAGATCTGTTAGCCCTGCGCAGAACAGACAACGGATCTGTTGAATTTCCGCTTTTTGGAGCTTTGCAGGAGGCGTCTGAGGAAAACAAGCCTGAAAGCCAGGTATCCCGAGATGATCGGGCTCGCCTTAAAGACCTGGGCTGTGCGGCTTTGACGCTTGAGGCGATCGCAGAACACTTTGGCTGGTCAATCCGACAAACGACTGCCTGGCTGAGTCTGCAAGAGCTTGCCGGCCTTGTTTATCGTGAAAGAGGACGATATGTTTTGACAGAGCGGGGTTTTTTCTGTATATAATGTTAAGTAATGTCGAAAAACGGGGGAAAGAGCACTATATATGAGTAAAAACCTTGTCATTGTCGAATCACCGGCCAAGGCTAAAACAATCGGTCGATACCTGGGCAATCAATACCGGATTGCCGCTTCTGTAGGCCATATCCGCGATTTGCCGTCATCGTCGCTTGGCGTTGATGTGGAAAACAAGTATCACCCGCAGTACGTCAGCATGAAGGGTAAAGAAAAGGTTATCCATGAATTGAAGGATATGGCAAAATCTGCCGACTCCGTCTTGATTGCAACAGACCCTGACCGCGAAGGCGAAGCCATAGCCTGGCATCTTGCCCAGATTCTGAAGATCGATGCGGCCAGTTCCTGCAGGATCAGCTTTAACGAGATAACCGAACCGGCAGTCAAGCGGGCGGTTGGTCAACCGCGTCCCATCGATATGGATCTGGTCAACTCGCAGCAGGCCAGACGGATCCTGGACCGGCTGGTCGGTTATGAACTCAGTCCGCTGTTGTGGAAAAAAGTTAAGAAAGGTTTGTCAGCCGGACGGGTCCAGTCAGTCGCGACGCGCATCGTTGTCGAACGCGAACGGGAAATCCAGGCTTTTAAACCAGAGGAATACTGGCTACTGACAGCCTGGCTGCATCAGACACCGGAAAACCCCCTGTTCAGGGCACGTTATTACGGTGAAATCGAGCAAGATAAGCTCAAGAAGGTCAAGCTGAGTAACAAAGAGGAGACGGATTCTGTCGTCAACGATTTGCCAGACAGGCCTTTTGCAGTCTGGCAGCTGAAGAAAAGCACACGGCAGCGCAAGCCGTCCGCACCCTTCACAACCAGCACCCTGCAGCAGGAAGCGGCCCGATTCCTCGGATACACCGCCCGCAGAACGATGAGTGTCGCTCAGCAGCTCTATGAGGGAGTCGAGTTAGGCAGTGAATCAATCGCGCTCGTAACCTATATTCGAACAGATTCTGTCCGTGTATCTGATGAAGCCGAGCAAGAAGCCAGACGGCATATCCACCAGAAATTTGGTGAAGACTATTTGCCGCGGGCACCGCACCGCTATAAAAATAAAAATGCGTCACAGGACGCGCATGAGGCGATCCGCCCGGCCCATTTCGATATGGAGCCCGAGCAGATTAAAGATCAGCTTTCCTATGACCAGTTTCGCCTCTATCGGTTGATCTGGGACAAATTTATGGCATCTCAGATGGCGCCTGCAGTCATCGATACGGTCACAGCCGATATTGCTGCCGGATCGCATGTCTTCAGGGCACAGGGCGAAACCATCCGATTCCCTGGCTATATGGCACAGTATGGTGTCCAGCTCGTGGATCAGGAAGCAGAGAAGAACCAGGACGATGACGCAAATGGCAAAGAGAAACTCCCTGAGCTTTCAGATGGTGAAAAGCTGCTGCTGCAAAGACTCGATCCGGAACAAAAATTCACTCAACCGCCGCCACGCTATACCGAGGCAACTCTGATCAAAGCAATGGAGGACAAGGGTATTGGACGCCCGTCAACCTATGCGCCGACCGTATCAACCATCCTGGATCGCCTGTATGTCGAGAAGGATGGGAAACATCTGGTCCCGACCGAACTGGGCAAGACCGTCACAGTTCTGCTCGAAGAGCATTTCACGGACATAGTCGATGTGACTTTTACCGCTCGCATGGAAGGTGATCTTGACACAGTCGAGTCAGGCGAACAGGATTGGGTCAGCCTGCTGGACAGCTTTTATCCGTCCTTTCATCAGCTGATCGAAAAAGCCTCAACCATCGACCGGGTCAAGATTGCTGATATTCCGACCGGCGAGAAATGTCCTGATTGTCATGAAGGGGACCTTGTGATCAAGGAGGGGCGGTTCGGGAAATTCATCGCCTGCTCGCGTTATCCAGAATGTCGCTTCACGCGCAATATTGAAAATGCGGTCAAGGGCAAATGCCCTTTGTGCGGTTCGGGGCTTGTCAGCCGCGCTTCCCGCAAATACAAGGGGAGTCATTTTTATACTTGTGACAAGCAGGGGACCGATCCTGAGTGTCCATTTATCAGCTGGGATCTGCCGATCGAAGGCCAGCATTGTGAAACCTGCGGCACCTATATGGTCTGGAAGCGCTTCAGAGGCCGCTCCTTTCCTCGCTGCGGCAATCGCGACTGTCCGACTAACCAGAAACGCAATAAGGATACAGCAGCCGATGATGCGGAAGATGTGGTGACCGACACCGTATCAGATCAGCCTGAAGTAAAAAAATCAGTAAAAAAGAACGCTGCGAAGAAGACCGCTGCGAAAATAACTGCTGCGAAAAAGACAACGGCCAAAAAATCTGCAGGTAAAAAAGCGCCGGCCAAAAAGAAAGCTGCGGGAAAAACGGCTGCAGCAACCGGGTCAGCTGCTACCCCGAAGTCGAACGAACCGGATCAGGCTGACGCGACATGATCAATCCATCTGATTCGATCCGACCCGTTCAGGTTATTGGGGCCGGACTGGCGGGCTGCGAAGCGGCCTGGCAGCTGGCCGGACGCGGTGTACCTGTGCGTCTGTCAGACATGAAGCCCAGACAGCTGTCACCGGCGCATGAGCTGACGACGCTGGCAGAGCTTGTTTGCAGCAATTCTCTGCGCTCTGCCCGCATGGAGAACGCCGTCGGCTTGCTCAAAGAAGAAATGCGCCGTCTCGGCTCCCTGATCATAGCCTGTGCCGATGCAACCGCTTTACCGGCAGGCGGTGCGCTGGCAGTCGACCGGGAAATGTTTTCCAGCCTGGTTACCAGCCAGATCGATGCGCATCCGATGATCGAACGGGTTTGTGAACATGTTGACACGGTACCCGATACGGGCATCAGCCTGGTGGCGACGGGACCTTTGACTGATGGCAAGTTGTATGCTGATATCCAGAAGAAACTGGATGTTACTTCACTTTATTTTTTCGATGCCGCCGCTCCGATCGTCAGTGCCGACTCTATTGACATGGCAGTGGCCTTTCGCCAGTCACGCTATGGGCGCGGCGGTGATGATTACATCAACTGCCCGATGGATGAAGCGCAATATCAGAGGTTCTGGCAGGCTTTGACAACGGCCAGGACGGCTGATATCCACGAATTCGACCGGCGTCATCTCTTTGAAGGCTGCATGCCGATCGAAGAGATGGCTGCACGTGGCCGTGACACAATCCGCTTCGGTCCACTCAAGCCAGTCGGGCTGATCGATCCGAACACCGGAAAAGAACCGTATGCCTGTGTTCAACTGCGGCAGGATAACCGGGCAGGCAGCCTGTACAATATCGTCGGTTTCCAGACCAGGCTCGCCTTTCCAGAACAGGCGCGCGTCTTCGCCATGATCCCCGGATTAGAGAAGGCCGTCTTCCTGCGCTATGGCGTGATGCATCGCAACACCTATCTGCCATCACCGCGCGTTCTGGCTATCGACTACAGTGCCCGGGCTTTTCCGAACCTGTATTTTGCCGGTCAGATGACCGGGGTGGAAGGCTATGTCGAATCGGCATCGTCCGGCCTTATTGCCGGTTGGCAGGCTGCTCTGCAGGCAATGGGCCTGACGATCAGCACGCGCCGCAGTTTGTTGCCATCAGACCGGACGGTGATCGGCGCCCTCAGTGCTTATGTCTCGGATGAACGCGTCGACCCCTTTCAGCCGATGAACGCCAATTTCGGTTTACTGGCTGCATTGGATCAGCCCAGAAAGCGTAAAGATGAGAAGATCCGCAGCCTGATCGATCGGTCCTTGCAGGAAATTGACCGTCTGACAGTGACCGATCCTGAACATGAGCACCTCCGTTAACTATTCGTTCACAAATCAGACGGGATTTCGATGCATCAGGATGCAAAATATGGCGTATAATAAAAAATGCCTTACCCGCAGGGTCGTAAGTGCCAAAACACAGCGGCTGCGGCGGAAAATGGCGAGGAGGATAATAAATGGCAGGTTTTTTTGGCTTATTTGATTTCACGAAAGAAGGGCCCGGCGTCTACCCGGATGAACCGCCCAAGGGTGCGTTCGGCACTTTTTTTGCCGTACTCG
>JAWSUP010000183.1:5369-8441 GCA_033549405.1 Bacillota bacterium
ATTCTGGAAAATTGTCACGATCAACTTGATGTATGTGGTTCTAAGCCTGCCGGCTTTTCTGTTGACATTTTTGGGTGCATCGTTTGTCGTTCAGGCGTTTTTCCCCAATCTGACGCCCGAAGTATTGGCCGAAATATTCGAAAAGTCGGGCATAACCCTCCAGGAGGGCATTTCACTCATTGACTTTGCCAATGTCCAGATTCTGCAGATGTACATATTGATCGCCATGCTGCTGGTCGGCTTGAATCTGGTTATTGTCGGTCCGGTGCATGCTGGCATTGTCTACATCTTGCGCAACTATTCGCGCGAAGAGCACGCTTTTGTCTGGATGGATTTCAAAGAGCACGCCCGCAACAACATGAAACAGTCATTTGCGACATCCGGCATCAGCCTTTTGTTTACGATATTATTTGTTGTCAATTATGCCTTCTACAACTCAAATCTCGTCATGGGCAGTAATATCCTGCGCACCTTTCTGCAGACTGTCATTGTCATTTTGTTCATCATCTGGTGCATGATGCAACTGTATCTGTATCCGATGATGATCACCTTCAATCTCAAGATCAAGCAATTGCTGCGCAACTGTCTGATGTTTGCCATTCTGCGATTGCCCCTGAATCTGCTGATCCTTTTGGCCAGCTTCATTATTCTGTTTGTCATCCCCGGCATATTGCTCTTTTTGGGTTATGGTATCTCGGTTCTGGGTGCATTCCTCTGGTATGTTTTCTTCGCCATCGGGTTTAACCTGTTCATGACAACCTTCTTTAGTTACCGGGCGCTGGACAAACATATGATTCAGCGGATCAAAGCCGCGGAATCCCTGAACGAAGAAGACGAAGAAGAAGAGGAAGAAGAAGAAGAAGCGGATGATGAAACTGAAGACGAAGAAGAGGCAGATGCTAATAATAAGTCTGGTAAGGAAGAAGAACCTGAACCTGGTTTTGTCAGATCGCCCTATTAAAGAGCTTATGGGGATGTGTAAAATCAAGTATTAAAAAACGCCCTTATTTGGTGTTGAGAATTAAGGATTTTATCCAATTGGTGTTGATAGGCTCCCTCGTTTGCAGTACAACGTACTACGAAGGAGGAGATGGTATGGCTTTTTCAATAAGATTGACAGATGAGGAGCTCTGGAAGGAGCTTGAAATATGAATTATTCTGTCGAAGCTACTCAACGATTTGAGAAAGCGTTCAAAAAGCTGGATGGCTATACGATAAGAATGATTAAGGCTTCCGCTCGGCAATCAGGTCGGTCATGCTATAGAAGCCGGCTGGTTTACCTGTGAGAAAACGCGCCGCAGCCAGGGCACCGCGGGCAAAGACGGCACGTGACTGGGCCGAATGGTGAATGGTGATGTTTTCCTCAGGGCCGGCAAAGAGGACTGTGTGTTCCCCTACGATGTTGCCGCCGCGGATGGCGTGGATACCGAGTTCAGCCGGGTCACGTTTATTGCGGGTCTGGCTGCGGTCTGTAACCAGATTCAACTGACCAGACAGCGCATCGTTGATCTGTTCGGCAATCATCAAAGCCGTTCCTGATGGTGCATCGACTTTCTGATTATGATGCGCTTCGATGATCTCAATGTTGTATTCAGGGTAGAGGAGAGCCGCAGCCTGGCGGGCCAGCCCAATCAGCAGGTTGATCCCGAGGGACATGTTGGCTGACATGAAAATGGGCGAAGCCTTTGAAAGGTCGAGCAGACGGTCTTTCATGTCCTGCTCCAGTCCGGTTGTGCAGATGACTGCCGGACAATGGCACTTCTCGATCAGCTGACAGACATGATTAAAAGCGGCCGGATTGGAGAAATCGATCAGAACATCGAAATCCTCCTGGCACATCTGCGGTTCCTGGTAAATCGGGAATGGGCATGCAGGATCTGTCTGAATGTCGGATCCGGCCACGATAGACAGGCCATCCTGCTCCGCGGCAATCGCCCGGATGGTTTTGCCCATGCGGCCGTTACAGCCGCTTAAGAAGATGCGAACGGACATATGTATCCTTTCTGTGATCAAGCCCCTATGAGCCCGTACTTGCGGAGTGTTTTACTGATCAGTTCGAGGTGTTCGTCAGATGGATCGCACAGCGGCATGCGGCATTTGCCGACGTTCATGCCCATCAGGTTCATAGCCGCCTTGACTGGTATCGGATTGACTTCGCAGAACATCGCTTTGATCAGGGGAACCAATTCAACCTGGATGCGCGTAGCCAGGGCAGTATCTCCGTTATGCCAGGCGGCCACCATGTCGTGGGTTTGCTGCGGTACGATGTTGGCGACGACAGAGATGACACCAATTCCGCCGAAAGACAATAGCGGTAGAACCATCCCGTCTTCACCGGAATAGAGGTTAAGCCTTGCGCCGCACTGGTTGGCGACTTCACCGGCCTGTTCGATATTGCACTCTTTGACGCCGTTTATGTTGGGCAGTTCAGACAGGCGCGCCAGGGTGTCCGGGTTGATATTCAAGTTGGTCCGGCTGGGAACGTTATAGATGATGATCGGCAGGTCGACGGAATCAGCGATCGCCTTAAAATGCAAAAACAGCCCGTGCTGAGATGTCTTGTTATAATAAGGTGTGACGCAGAGCAGTCCGTCGACGCCCAGTTGGGCGGCCTTGATGTTCAGTTGGACTGCATGATGCGTGTCATTGCTGCCGGTTCCGGCAATAACCGGAATGCGTTTTCCGACTGTCTCGACAACATGACGGACTGCAGCGAGGTGCTCATCATCTGGCATCGTCGATGCTTCTCCGGTTGTTCCGGCGATGATTATGGCATCCGTGTGATTCTTGATGTGCCATTCGCAGAGTTCTGCCAGTTTGGCAAAATCAACGCCCGTCTCTGTAAAAGGGGTGACAACGGCGACGCCGGATCCTTTAAAAATCGGTTTTTTCATGACAGGCCTCCAAATCGGTAAATAAGGACGATTGCGGCTGCTGCTGGAAAGAGAAAAACTGGCAACAGATGTCCCTTCATCATAGCATTGTCTGTACTTTTTCGTCAATTCTCGCTATAATCCAAAAAATGATTAGAAAGCATGACTTTTATTATGACTTACCGCAGGAATTGATCGC
>JAWSUP010000184.1:0-8390 GCA_033549405.1 Bacillota bacterium
GCAATCAGAATATAAGCGGGATCATAAGGGATCCAGCTATCCTCCTCACGAATCCCGTAATTAATGCACATACATCCCTCAGCGGTTGTAAAAACACCCTCTGGTGTGCGGCTGGAATATGTAGCGAGCATTACCTCCAAGGCTCCAATGGGAATGTGCGGCAGGTTGTATACGTCAAGCATCTTGATGATCGGTGCAGATTCCATGCCGAACATTTTATACGGACCGATGCGCACGTCCCATTTTCCGTCAGGCAGTTCACTACAAAAGGTCAGCAGGTGTGACAGGCCCATATTCCAGTGCTTCGTCATGCGCTGGTCCGGTAGCGACAGAAATGACTTCGGCTCAAATGGCTTGTAGACATCGGTAATCCCTTTGAGCTGCTTGACCGGTTTCAACCCGACATCCTTTTCCACCTGCTCGAACGTGCGCTGTGGCATCGCCTGTACCCGCTGACGGATTGTACTGCCAGTCATCGGATTGTCCTGGATGCCCTGTGGCAATAATGTCTCGTCCTGGTAAACCAGAAGGCCGAAATCGGGAATCGCCATGTAGGGATGTGTTTTCAGTTCCAGGGGCAGTAGCGAGACTGTGCCTGCCCCGGTCGGTATCGTCAGAACGGTCCTGTCGGGATTGATGCGTGTATTTTTCGGCAGCTGCCGGTCGGTCACAAGCAAATCGAGCGTGCACCTGGATCCGGCAGCAACCAAGTCTGTTATTTCGCCGTTATAGATGCTGATATCATCTCCGGCCGCACCCTTTCCCCACAAACCGCTTTCGATGACTAGCGGGAATGCCGCATAGTCGCAGGTGCCATTAACTGTCACATGAAATTTCGGGAAATTTGCAAGGGATATCGGAAAATTGTTCGGATGCCACATGATACGCAGTCTGCAGGTTTTAATCATTTGGGTTCTATATAGAAAAGTTCGATTGTCCAACTTTTCAGCATACAAGGGATAGTCTGCGAACTGGCCCTGATACCATGTATAAGCCTTGGAATTAATCCATTCGATACCTGGCATGCTGTACTGCAACGACACCAGATCCCTGAAGGTTGGCTTGTCTTCTTCAAGCGACACGATAATATCTCCGATCTCGCGTGCTTCTTCAAAAACAATACCCCAGATTACCTTTTCGTCTGGATTGCCTTGCAGTACGTTTGTCTCAGGTGGATTAAAAGTTGAATGTGCGTCGAATTGGTAGCCAAAATCACTCAACTGCAGCTGTTTGCTCATAAATAATATCCTTTCTGAAAATACCTGTACAGGAATTTAGTGGAATCAAGTGATCCTTAGTAAAATCTTAATCCGCTTTTCATCGTTGGCCAGCATCCGTGAGAAGGCCTGGTCAAAGTGCTCGAACGGATAAATACCTGAAATAAGCGGCTTGAAGGACAAACGCGCGTTTTCAAGATAGTTGATGATCGGTACGGTGACGCTGATTGAGCCCGCTGCCCCGCGCAGGTCGATCTGGTTGAGCACCAGTTTGTCTATCGGAAAATTTGTGATGCTGTATTCATAAAAACCGATCAGAGAGATCACACCCTGCGGATGAACGCAGTCAAGAATTGTATCTAGAATTTCGATGCTACCGCTACTCTCCAGCAAGATATCCACGCCAAGGTTGCGGTAGGAATGCTGCTTGGCTGCATCAGCGATCGCCTGTAGCTTTGTATTGACCAAGATATCCGCCCCCATGGTCAAGCCGACCTGCAACTTGGCATCCCGTCGACCGGCAAGGATGATCCTGGCCGCACCCATTTGTCGTGCCAGGGCAACCGCAGCCAGGCCGATGGCACCCGTGCCGACAATCATGATCGTACATCCTGGAAAGACGCCAGCTTTCATCAACCCGCTCATGGCGATTCCGGCCGGCTCGATCAGTGATGCTTCTGCCAGATCAATATCCTTACGCAGCTTGTACACATGACTGGCCGGCATTTTGATGTATTCGGCGAAACCGCCTGCCCAGACGTCCCCGACAGTACCCAGCGACCTTGCGTCCGGGCAGAAGGAATAGTTCTTCTCGATGCAGAACCGGCATTGCCCGCAAAGAACAGCATCTATACTGACCACCTTGTCGCCCAGGCAAACATTGACAACTCCCGGCCCAACCTGCTCGACAACGCCGGACCATTCATGCCCGATCTTGACCGGATAATGCACCTGGCCAGTTCGAACAAGATCGGAGTCTCCCGTATAAATGGCCATGTCCGTGCCGCAGATGCCGCAGTAATGAATGCGGGCTAGCACTTCCAGTGGGCCTGCGACTGGTTTTTCGATATCGATCATCCTTATTTCACCAGGTCTACTGACTTCCAACGCTCTCATAACATGCCTTTCTCCCCCATCTTCGGGATCCCGTAAGCACCCGGCATTCCTGCTGGCGCAGGCCTTCACCCCGGGAAGACCTCGCCGGCTACCCGACCCCAGGTTTTGACCTTTTCCAACATTGCGTCAACAGTATTCATAACGGCAAAGCCATCCGCCCGAACCTGATACCGAATCCTCTTGTCGCAGGCGTCCCTGATCAGCAGCAGTTTTTTCCGCATGGTATCTTCTTCCTGGTCATAGATATCGGCCACGGAATTCAGGCAGATTTCCAGGCAGACATCCTTTTCTGCAAAGACATCGGCTGCTTTCCGGACATCTGACCATGGGCCGATGTGCATCATCTGCAGACCAGGCAGTTGATTGATCGCAGCATAGAGATCAGTCGTACTACTGCAGCTATGCCAATAGCTGATCCCGTGCGTAAATTCGGCAAGATCTATTTCATAAGGCAAAATCAAGTCTTCATACATTTTTCTGGATATGACCGTCGAAGAAATTTCATCGTTGAACAGTTTCATGCGAGGAATCGGTTCGCCAAGAAATGCAGCTCTTTGACAGGCATACTGTTTCAGGTAGTTCGTCACGGTCGCCATCAAATCACAGAAAAATTCCGGATCGTCGCAGGTATCTATCAGCAGTTCCGTGTAACCCCGCAGCATGAGGGCGATAGAGAACGGCGACCTAAGGGTTACAGGAAACATGACCTTGAGCGGATACCCTTCAGTCATTCTTTTCATTTCTCCATAGAATTCGTGCGCCTTGGCGCACAGCCCGCTGTTGAAAAAATCAAATTGCCGCATCGCCAGCAGATCCGTTTTTTCGACTAGCACATGTTCTTTTTCATTGTACCAGGGCGCCTGTTTGGGCAGATAATGAATTTTAGCGCCAAAAAAGGAGACCTCAAAGACACTGCCAAATGAAATAAAGACAGTTGGCTCAAAATACCGGTGTCCGGGTATATTTTCATACTCCCAGATGGCGTATCTTAGCTGTTGACGGAGCTGATCCTCGGCCTTGCTATAATAGTCGACACAATTGATGTCCAATACCCGGGCATATCCTGAGATGTCCAGCGCGATGGTAAAGGGCGTCTGCTCCTTTCGCCTGGACCGGCCTCTCCATCGTTCAGCCAGGTAAGGCTCGTCGGCATTTTCCCAATACTTTCGGCTGACCTGATTGCGCGGCGATTCGACGATTTGAACGTATTGCTCCAGCAACTGTCTGATGTCTTGCATGATCATCCCTCCATACATTTCAATTTACAGTCCAGCCTTGATTGACTGTTCCAGATACATGACCGGAACCTTGAAAGAAATCACATGTATGAAAGTTACTTCTTTGTACACGGATGATTGTTATGCTTCCGGTGTAGACGGCACGGCCTCAAAGACAATGACCTGGCTGTTGATTGAGCTCAAGCCAATCACGGGCAGACCATCGCGCATAATTTCCATGCCTGGCCTTGTCAGCTTGTCATTGTGCTTCAGGTACGTCGCATGATAGATCAGGGCCGGATTCAAGCCCTTTGGCTTGATGCACAGATCTTCGGTTTCGCAACCGGCTAGACCGAAAACACCGATCATACTGCGTCTTTTATTTTGCGAGGTGTATTCCAGAATACCGACGCCTTTTGGATGCGCGCCCCTGTGCACGGCCGTATGGTGATATACACGGCAACCGGGTAGCAGCGGGACGACAAATGATTTGTAAAAGGCAATCCGGTTTTTCAGTTTCTCAACAAGCAGCGGGTTGGGCGAAGCATGGACCGTGTCGATGGAGCCCAAGGTTATTCTGGCGAACAGCATCAGGTCCAGTTCGAAATCCACACTTCCTGTCCACCAGCCCAGATTCGCAAACACGATGTGATCGATATATTCAGGCGGCAAAGCCAGCGTCATGCCGTTGATCGCACGGAAGTTCCTTGGCGAGCTCATCCAATCCGTGATCCAGGTGTGATCAAAATGACGTATAATGCCCAGGTCCGTGCGCGCTCCACCTGACGCGCAATTTTCGAAAATCACGGCCGGGAAACGGCTGCGCAGCCTGGCCAGAATGCTATAGAAATTTTCGTAATACCTTGCATAATTGTTTTCATTTTTTCCGTCGCGCATGTTGGATGCACCTTCGCCCAGATGGTCCAGGTTGAAGTCGAGTCGAAAAAAATCCAGATGGTAGTCGCCGATCACCCTGGCCATGCTTTCCTCGACTGCCTGAGCAACCTCAGTCCGCGACAGATCCAACTGGCGTAGGCTGTATTTGTGATGTGAATACGACGATGTCGTCCATTCCGGGTGCTGCCGGCTGGCGTCGGATTGATCTGATATGCGCTCTGGTTCCATCCAGAGTCCGAATTTCATACCCATAGCATGAACGGTATTACATATTTCCGGCATGGAACTCTTGAATCGTCGGTGTTCCCAGTCACCCAGGTGAATACCCCAGTTGTCACCGGCTTCCGGTGGCGCGTACCACCCTGCATCGATAAAGAACACGTCTGCACCGATTTCCTGAGAGAAACGCAAAGTCTGTTCCAGGTACTCGTCAGTATATGGGACACCCGGGCAGATCAGATTCTGCACATATGCCTCAGAAGCCTGCTTGCCCATCGACAGAATATTGCGCACGTGCGCCAGGTTTTCGGCGACAGCGTCGTCGAGACTCCCGAACAGCATGCCCACATGCACGTCAGGCGTCTCATAGTTTTCTCCGGAAGCAAGCATACGCAGAGGAGCCGGTGCGTTGGGCCCGGCCTCGAAGCTCAGTGACACGAAGTCACTGTCGGTTCGTTCGTAATTGTGGTATCTGCGCAGATTCTGACTGACATCGAATGTGATCTGATAACCGCCCGACCAGGCCACCTGGATGATGAAGTAGGCTCCGGTCTGCGTGTTTCGTACCAGGGCTAGTGGATGCCGGTGCT
Source organism: Bacillota bacterium (assembly GCA_033549405.1). Classification (GTDB taxonomy): domain Bacteria; phylum Bacillota; class Clostridia; order Saccharofermentanales; family UBA5734; genus JAAYBY01. Next base: position 5,257 of record JAWSUP010000184.1, read on the forward strand.
CGCTTTCCGGATAGCGGCCGGTAATGCCGGTCGACGCCATCGGCAGTGTGCTCCAGTCAAATTCACCTTCATTTGACCATTGCGGGTTACGCATATACCCGACTTGATAAGGCGTCTCCTCGGATTGTCCACTGACAAAGCCGGCTTGGCATTGATCCAGACCGCCGCTCATCGGTGATAACCGGCTGATTGCCATAGGTCGACTTCCGGAATTATGGATTTTCAAGGTTCGGGTCAGCACAGCGGTGCCGTCAAGGCACGTGAGGATGGTAATTTGGACCGGAACAACCGAATTTTCAAGCAACAGTGTGACCAGCAAGCCTTTTTCGTTGCGGCTTTGGCTAAACCCTGACAGTTTCCAGTCAGATATCAGAAGCTGCCCGTCCAGTTCCAGTCGAAAGGTGTACGGCCAGTTGTAGCTTGCAGGGTCAAACCAGGCCTTCTGGCCGTTGAGGACGGTTGAAAGAGAATCGTTGCCCAGGCCGGCACCCTGAAAACCACAACTAACCAGTTGACCATCAATCAGCATTTCCGCGAAAGACATCATGCCACTTTGGTAACAAAATCCTTGGTAAGCTCCTGCCATGAATTGATAGGCATTGGAAAAATTTGTTTCCATGTCTTCCCTCTCGTAACCTTCCCGAATACTTTTCCTGAACATAATCATAACTGCCGGCTCAGCCGGCAGTTTGATCTAGCCCTATAAGGGCCTGTTACCGGCTGGACCTTCGTCCGTATGAAAGTGCTACCACGCGCACCTTCTGTCACTGCTGCTGCTAAAGCAACTTATTTCTTGCTTTCTGTTTCCCGATCACCCGTGAACGGGTCGATATATTCTTTGAGACTTATCTGGTCTTGCAGGTGATCTTCCTTTAGTTGTTCCGCTATGTACTGTCGGATCTTTTTCTCGTTTTTTCCGACTGTACTGACGAAATAGCCTCGACACCAGAAATGCCTGTTCCCATACTTGTACTTGAGGTTTGCGTGCCGATCGAAGATGATCAGACTGCTTTTGCCTTTTATATATCCCATTATCTGCGATATACTGTACTTGGGTGGGACTGTTATGAGCATATGGATGTGATCCGCACAGGCTTCAGCTTCTATTATTTCCACTCCTTTGCGTCGGCATAGTTCGATGAGAATCTGACTGATATCTCGTTTTAACTTGCCGTTGATCACTTGTCGTCTGTACTTGGGTGCAAATACTACGTGATATTTACACTCCCATCTTGTATGTGCTAAGCTTTGCTCATCCATTTGGGTCAAAACCTCCTTGCTGCTTGAGTGTGCGTGGTAGCCACTCCATTCTAGCAAGGGGGTTTTGTTTCTTAAAGCTAAAGCTTTTGTCGTCCACCCGCATAGCGGGTGGTTTTTTGTTTCGCGCTTGTTGCGCTCAACTGGCTTAAGCCATCAATCATAACTGCCGGCTCAGCCGGCAGTTTGATCTAGCCCTATAAGGGCCTGTTACCGGCTGGACCTTCGTCCGTATGAAAGTGCTACCACGCGCACCTTCTGTCACTGCTGCTGCTAAAGCAACTTATTTCTTGCTTTCTGTTTCCCGATCACCCGTGAACGGGTCGATATATTCTTTGAGACTTATCTGGTCTTGCAGGTGATCTTCCTTTAGTTGTTCCGCTATGTACTGTCGGATCTTTTTCTCGTTTTTTCCGACTGTACTGACGAAATAGCCTCGACACCAGAAATGCCTGTTCCCATACTTGTACTTGAGGTTTGCGTGCCGATCGAAGATGATCAGACTGCTTTTGCCTTTTATATATCCCATTATCTGCGATATACTGTACTTGGGTGGGACTGTTATGAGCATATGGATGTGATCCGCACAGGCTTCAGCTTCTATTATTTCCACTCCTTTGCGTCGGCATAGTTCGATGAGAATCTGACTGATATCTCGTTTTAACTTGCCGTTGATCACTTGTCGTCTGTACTTGGGTGCAAATACTACGTGATATTTACACTCCCATCTTGTATGTGCTAAGCTTTGCTCATCCATTTGGGTCAAAACCTCCTTGCTGCTTGAGTGTGCGTGGTAGCCACTCCATTCTAGCAAGGGGGTTTTGTTTCTTAAAGCTAAAGCTTTTGTCGTCCACCCGCATAGCGGGTGGTTTTTTGTTTCGCGCTTGTTGCGCTCAACTGGCTTAAGCCATCAAAAACGTCTGCGGGTCCAACCGAATGTCAGACCCGCAGATTTGAAACAAAAGATTACTGGTTGGCCATATAGGCATCGTAGGCTTCCTGCTGGAGCTTCAGGTATTCTTCTATACCAAGGGTCTTCAACTGCGCATAGAAGTCATCGATGTTTTCAAGTGGTTCTTTTCCCATAATGAACTTGGCTTCCGCGGTCTTAATATAATCGGTTATCGGAAGGATAAACCCGTTGGAACTTTCGAGCTTGTCTGGTGAAAGGAACAGGTTTGGTATCCTCAGTTTGACATGCGGAACAACGTCTCTTTTGTACGGGATGCGCCAAGCTTGCTCACAAGCAACCATTTCACCCGTTTCTCCAATCATCTCGTCAAAGATATCCTGATTCCAGCTAAACCCGATAGGGCCACCATTATATGGCTGAACCTGAGTCGGCAGATAGTCCCAGATGCCAATTCCGCCTGGTGGGTCAGCAAATATAGCGCCGTCTTTGACGCCGCAGGAGAGACCTTCTGTATATCCTTCAACAAAATACTCAGCGGTCTTACCCTCGGTGTAAATGGGGCCTAACCAGAACAAGACCGGAGCGATGTGGATGAACTGTACATCAGCCACACGGATAGCTGCCTCAGGGAACTTCGAGTTGTACGCAATGGCAAACGTACCATTTCTTAACTGCGAGCCAAGAGGCCAGATCTGTTTGTCGTTGAATTCGCTGGTCAACGGAGGCAGTGGCTGATATTCTTCGTACTGCGCAGGATCGGGCATATAGACGAATGGTGCTGACATTGATGCCAAACCTGCGATATTTTGAGAGATTTTGGCTGTGTACTGCTCTTTAGTCATCGTAAAAAAATCAGGATCAATAAGGCCATTATCAAAAAGGCTCTTCATATACTCAAGGTATATAATATAATGTGGCTATCGGGTTAACTCAGTATAGGTGATTGGACCGGAAGCAATGCAGC
>JAWSUP010000185.1:0-8382 GCA_033549405.1 Bacillota bacterium
GAACTGGCGATGTGTGTCGGATCGGTCTTCCTGATGCTACAGTCAATGAACGGCCTGTCCAGCCGCACGGTTGGCGTCAGCGGACTGGGACCGGCCGGCCTGGTTGCCATCCAGATGGCCAGGGCGGAGGGGGCGTCGCGGATCATCGGCTTTGACCTGCTGGCAAAGCGGCGCGAACAGGCCATGGCCCTTGGCTGCGAGGCGGTCTATGACCCGACGGACTGTCCCCTGGGATCACGGCCGGGAAAGCTGCAGCTTGAGACCACCATTGATTGTGTCGGCGCGAAGAGCTCCGTCGAATTTCTCATGGACAGAACGGAGGACATTGTCGCGCTCTTTGGCGTGCAGCGGACAGACTACACCTATGCGCCCCGTCATTACAGCAAACTCAGGCTGTGCGGCTACCAGGGCCACAGCCGGAAGGCCGCCGAATATGCCGTCGAACTGATCAAGAACAGAAAGCTGGATCTGGCGCCGCTGGTGACCCATCACCTGCCGCTTGAAGCCTACGATGAAGGCATTGGTCTGCTGGAAAGGCAGGAAGGGATGAAAATCTGTTTCTGGCCATGGCAAGAATAAGTTGAATTCAACATGATGGTCATCGGTTATATCGCATTGCTTGTTCCCACCGTCCTCTGGATCCTGGCCTGTGTAAGAAGCTCCTTCTGGAGGCATACGCAAGTCACGACAGCCTGCATCCTGATTTTGCTGATCACAGTCGCAGGGCTGGTGGCGGCCAACTGAAGAAATGGTCTGTTCAGACGATACAGGCTAAGAGACATAGTGTTTATAGTTCAGAACACCATGTTTTTTCATGTTATGGATAACAAATTATCATAAGGTGCACAAAATACTAATCAAACCCCTCTGTTTTTCGAATATAAAGGACCTGCATCTAGTATTCACAGCGATGTAAACTCTATTCATCGAAGATGAGTAAAGAAGTTGACTTTGGTTGTGAGAGGGATGTGATTCAGCATGGGATCAGGCGGGAAAAGTATTACCCTAAAAAGTAATAAGCGAATCGGGCTGGCTCGAAGTGTTAAAAAATACAATCAGTTATATATACTTTTTATTCCGGCAGCTGTCTACTTTATTATGTTTCATTACATACCCATGGCGGGAACCATTATTGCTTTCAAAGATTACAATCCGATTAAAGGACTCATCGACAGCCCATGGGCAGGTCTGAAATACTTCAAGCAGGCATTCACTGATTATTACTTCTGGCGCGTTTTGCGGAATACGATCATTCTGAGCCTGATGCGAATCTTTCTTGCTTTTCCCGTTCCAATAATTTTAGCATTGCTCTTAAATGAAATTCGCAATCTTACATTCAAGCGTTCAGTCCAGACGGTCGTGTATCTGCCGCATTTCGTTTCGTGGGTCATCATGGGTGCGATCATCTTGAATTTCTTGTCGCTGAAAGGTGTAATCAACAACGTTATTGAACTTCTGGGTGGTGAAAGAATCTATTTTATGTCTAAACCGGATTATTTCCGGCCGATCGTTGTTGTTACAGCCATTATCAAAGAAGCAGGTTGGGGCACCATTCTCTATATTGCGGCTATAACCGGGATCAATCCGGAAATATATGATTCCGCCCTGGTGGATGGCGCAAATCGCTTTCAGCGCATGATATATGTTACTTTACCAGGCATCAGCAATACGATCGTCATGTTGTTCATTCTGCAGTTTGGTGGGTTGCTGGCGGAAAGTTTTGATCAGATTTACATGCTGTCAAACAGCCTTGTCATGGAAACAGCAGATGTAATACCGACCTATGTATATCGGACTGGTATACTGAACGGCCGCTATTCCTATACAACAACGGTCGGCCTTTTCCAGTCGCTAGTCGGATTAGGCCTGATTATTGGTGCTGACCGGTTGTTTAAAAAAATGAACACGGAAGGCTTGTTCTGAGAGGTGTTGATCATGGGGAGACAAATGAGCAAGATGAAACTGAAGAAGCTGACGGTTTTTGATTTTTGCAATACGATATTTTTCGTTCTGTTTTGCATTGTCACATTATATCCGTTCTGGTATACATTTCTAGCATCAGTCGTATCATACACTGAACTGCTGACGACACCCATCCTGATTTGGCCCAGTCACGTTTCTCTGGCTGTCTACAAAACGTTGCTGACGCGAGCTTCCATTATGACTGGCTTTAAAGTATCCGTATCGACAACACTCCTTGGGACCGTACTCACAACGCTTGCCAGCGCCATTACCGGATATGTCTTATCACGGCGGGAAGTGCCGGGGCGCAATACGATGTTCACGTTTGTCCTTATCCCGATGATCTTCGGAGGTGGATTGATTCCGCTTTATGTAACACTCAATACGTACCACCTGATTAACAGCTGGTGGGTCTATATCTGGCCTGGATTGATGGCGCCCTATTACATCATTATCTTTAAAACAAGTTTCTCTGGCATTCCGCAGAGCCTGGTCGATTCGGCACGCATTGATGGTTGTCCGGAATGGGGAATCCTATTGCGCATCATTATGCCGATCTCTCTGCCTATTCTGGCAACAATTGCAGTTTTTACTGCTGTCGCGAAGTGGAACAACTACACAACACCACTGTACTTTATCAGAGATGCCAGCAAATTCAATCTTCAGCTGATTTTACGCAACATGATCAACACAGACCGATGGGCTCAGGACATCGTTGTGGCCGGCGATCAGGCTATGGTGGCCGAACAGTTAAAATACGGTACTGTGATCGTTGCAACAGTTCCGATCCTGGTTGTCTATCCTTTCCTGCAACGTTATTTTGTCAAAGGAGTATTGATCGGAGCCATTAAATCTTGAAAGCATGCCTTTCAAGAATAGTTTGTGAAGGAGGTGCGGAATTTACTTGCTATAACCCCGTACGTTTGCAATTATAAATCATGGGAGGGAACACAATGAAAAATGAAAAAAACAGACACTGTCGCATCATAATTTTGTTTGTACTGGCTTTGACATTGATTTTAAGCTCTGTTGCGATTGCCGGTTGCCAGGAACAGACGACAACGACATCTACAACAGCAAGTCAGGGCACGACAGCCACAACCAAGGCAGGTCAGACGACAACAGCGACAACAGCAGCACCGGTAGATCCATATGCAGAAAATGTTTCACTGACACTGGTGCACGGCAATGTTCATTTTGGTGGTGTTGATCTGGTTGAAGATGACACCGTCGTTGCCTATTTTGAAAATTTATTCAACATGGATCTGACGATCATTCGCAGCGGAGATTGGACCGGTACGATCAACATGATGGTTGCCAGCGGTGAAGTTCCGGATATCATGCATCAGGCATCAGACTTAAGCAATCAATTATACAAAGATCTGCGAGAAGGCGATGTGCTGGCTGATTTTATTCAGGTATCCAATGAAAACCCGGGCCGTTACATGAAATTGCTCGAAGTAACAGAAGATAAATGGGCCAGGGAAATTTTCTCTGAAGATGACGGCGCTGCTTTCTATGTTTTACCGCGTGAATACGGCCTGTACCCGCATGCGTTCTATATCCGTGAAGACTGGCTTCAAAAAGTCGGCCTGCCGAAGCCAGCCAACCTGGATGAGCTCTATACAACGCTACAGGCACTTGTTGCAGCTGATCCGGATGGCAAGGGAACCACAGGCATTTCATGTCCGATCTGGGGACTGAATCATCTTATTGCCGGATTTAATGGTGTCGGTATGGAAGGACGATGGACTGTTCAGGACGGAAAATATATTCGTGTCGTAATCGCAGATGATACACGAGAAGGACTGCGCTACCTGAACAAACTGTATACGGAAAAGCTGCTGGATCAGGAAACCTTTACCGGCACGCAAGATATTTTTATCGGTAAATTCGTCAATGGTGAGGCAGCCATGTTGATCCTCGATTTCACGTTTGCCTCATCGCTGGAAAAGAGCTTGCTGGAGCTTTACCCAGACGCAAAACTGGGCGTTCTGGCCCCTGATCTGCAAGGACCAAAGAACATCGCCCGTTATGCTGCCAGCAAATGGTTCCAAAGTGTTGCCGTCAGTAATCGTTCAGCAGATGTTGCCCGCTGCTATGATATCCTGGAATTCATTCTCTCTGATGATGGCCAGGATATTCTCGCCAACGGCATTGAAGGCGTCCACTATACCATGGGAGCAGATGGTTCGATGTTTAAAAACATCAAACTGTTTGAGCATGAAATGTGGAATCTGGAAGGATATGAAACAATGCATCGCCTGCGTGCCCCGATTACGCTGAAGCAGATCTATAATCCTGACTATTACAACAACAAAGATCTTGTCAACGACTTCTTCGGCGTCCTGAACACGTTGGAAGATGAAGTTGGTGTCGACATGCTGATGGGAAAGAGGCTTGACACACCGACAGAAGTTGGCAGCCTGCCAAATGATATCGCCAATACCTGGATCGCTAATTTCATCATGGGTGAAAAGAGCTTGGATACTGACTGGGATCAATATGTTGCGGAATATTATGCAGCCGGCTATGACAGAATTGAACAGGAAGCGAACGAAAAATATAAACCCTGATGCGCTATATCTGGCAAACAAGAAAGCCACCCGCGGGTGGCTTTCTTTATGCGATCACTATGGCTGCTAAGTCACTGCAGCTATTTCATCGCCGCATGGCTAGAATCCGGCGCATATTTTGACCAAGTATCATTTTGAATTGTTCTTGTGTCAGGCTGAGTGAGAGCAATCGCCCCAATTCCCAGGCAATATCATGAAAAAAAGTATCGGTTCCATAGACCAGCTTATGTGCGCCAACCCGTGCTATGGTTTGATGCCAGTCGATGCGGGATGTGAAGCTGCCGCACCACTCCAGGTATACATTGTCATGAGCGATCGCTGCCGCTTCTGCTTCCATCCGCCCTGCATCCCCGCCACCGGAATGGCCCAGCAGTATAATCGCGCCCGGATACCTGGCTGCTATCTCACCTGCCATTGCTGCCGTACCTGAACTGTTTTCCCAAGTGTGAATCAGGATCGGCAAATGATGCTCCTGCGCATAATCCCAGGCAGTCAACAAGCGAGTGTCATTCAGAGAGATGCGCCAATATTCAGGAAGAATCTTCAGACCGATAAAATAGCTGCGCGAGAAAAACTGGTCAAGAACAGACTGGCTCAGTTCATCCGCGTAATGCGGATTATAAACGAAATAACCTGAAAAGCCTGACTTCGCTCTCTTGAATTGAGCGACAGCTTCTTCGACCTGAAGATTTCCGCTGACAGGATGCGCAAACAAAGCTGGTTCGGGGCTGGAAATCAGCTGAGAGATGCCCATCCGTGTCATCTCCTTGTCCAGGATGGCAATCTGTTCCTCTATCTCAATCTGAGGAATATACCAGCCTCGCGCAGGTGGTCCTATATGGCCGTGCGCGTCGATGATATCAAGATCGCTGAGACCATTACCTTCAAGAAAATTGTTCCAAAGCGGATTGACTGGTGTTTTATTGACCGGTCTGGCCTCTGTCACGTCAAATCCCAGCAACTTTTCAAGATTGCCATAAGCGATGCAATCACGGATTACGGTGCTGATGTTGGCATAAGCAAGTGATGCCAGCGCGGCTCCCTGGTGTGCTAATGGTCCGATGCCAAACACAAGCCTGTTATCTCCAAAATGATTAGATATTGTCTTGATGGCATCTCTGAAGTGAAACCAGGATATATCTGCGTAGATGTTTTTGTGACGCCACATGAGATCGATCAGGATCGAACACTGCCACCACATGGCTTGTTTTATGACGAAGGACACGGTCTGGAATCGTTGAGCCAGGTCAGAAAGATCACGATAGTCGATCTTTTCCTTCATTTCCCAGGCGTCAATCAAAACAATGGGGTCGAACCGGGTAATTTTGCTGATGACTTTTTCAATCTCGCGAACCGAGCAACGTGAAGTTGCCGGAAAAAAAGAGACGCAGCGTAGACCGTGGCTTTCGAAGTGATGCAGCAGGTGCTCAGTTTCACCTTGCCTGTAGAGCATAGCAGGCGCAATGACAAAAGACGGGATAATTCTTTTTTGCATATCTGCCGGTAATGCGGCGCAATCATTGATCAGCTTGCGGTTGCCGTAGAGCGGGTTAAGATCGCGCCCTTCAACCGTGCAAGTAACGGACGCAGAAATTCCGAAGCGGTCCATATGAGCCAGCAATGCTTTCAGATCCGGAAAGTCTGGTTTTTCAAATGCACCGCTGCCGTACATGCCATTGATGTTGATCAGTTTTCTGACGACTTCATTCATTTGATGCTCATCTCCTACTCATATCTTACTCTTAAGCGACAGGCTTGATGCAAAGACCCGGCACACAATCCAGACATTTGATCACTCAATAGTGAACAACCAGTGAGGCTTGACCTTGTTTGATATCGATCAGATATTCATCCGGGCGTTCACTTAATGTGCCACCGGACAAGGATCGCACTGTTTTTTCCTCCGGATGTGGCAGCCGGATGACGACAGACACAGGGATACGATCCAGATCATGAAACCTTATGTCGGCATTTATAAAACCGTCATCCAGCTTTGATGTGACTGTCAGTGAGAAATGGCCAAAGTAACTGGCAACATCATCCAGACGGATGGACTGACCTGCTTTAAGCCACCTGGACGGAACACCCTGCAGCAGGCGCAGTGTGTCACCGGCTTCGAGGTATAGCATCCAGCGGCTTTCCATGAGAAAACAGCCTTCCTCATGAGTTTTATGCGGACTGGCATGAAAATAATGCTCCCAGAAGGAATAAGTTTCACGATCAGCGAGTGAAGTAAGTGCATTGTAATAGTTCTTGATAAAGGCTTTTGCTTCACCGCGCAGAAGATGAAGGTAAGGATGCCTGGCGTAATAGGGCTGAGAAGGCCTGACATTTTTGTGAAAGAACAGTTCGCAATGGTACTGCATGAACAATTCGGCCAATGATTCTTCAGCGTCGATGATGCCACAAAAGGTCAGGGTGTTCATATGTGAGTCACGTGTGACAAAGCTGCCGTGGGTGTACCAGTTGTGTGAATCAGTATACAGAGAGACCGGGCCGTTGCCGCCTGCCCAGGGGGCACATGTCGGACACCATGTTCCGTCATTCAATGGAACGACCGGACCCTTTGCCAGATTGTTGACCAGTGAATCGCGGATGTCTTGCCGGTACAAGGCAATTTCATCAAGAATCGGCTGCCAGCAATCCGGATCCAGGGACAGGCAGGCTTTGGCTATTTCTGCCAGCCCTTTATAGGTATAGGCATTGAGCAAGTACATGCGGCTTTCATCATCTGGCGTGTCAGATGACCGGCCTTCAAGCATCCCGTAGCCCTTTCCTTTAAGTTCCGGTCGCTTGTTGTTCTCGCGCCACGCCAGCAGATATTGACAGGCCTTGTGGATTCCCGGCATAAGGCTCATAAGCCAGTCGTCATCCCGCGTGTAGGCGTAGTGTTCAGCAGTCACCCACAGGACTGCACCTGTTTCCAGCATATAGGATCCAAAGTTGCGCATGAAACCATTATTATGCTGCTTGTCATAAAAATACTGAATACAGCGACGCGCCTTGTCATGCAGACCGATCGAGTCAAAATAGAGGATGATCGGCCAGCTTTCTGAACCAAGTGCAGAATAGACGCCGATGGTCGGTGTTAACGTTCCTTCCGGCTGGTTACCATAAGTGGAAATATCCAGATGAATCGGCCCTGCCTGGAGCATTTCGTAAACCGGTTTTTCCGGAATCTCGATTCGGGCGGCTTCTGAACGCCGGTTTTCCCAATAGGTTCTGCATGCTTGCAGCCGTTCGGTGAGGTTCTGCTGCAACAACGCTCTTGCCCTTGCCTCAGATACTGGCTGATGGGGTATGGCAACGTCAATGACAATAGTTTCACCCGGTTTGACGAGCACAGCGATTTCTTCCTGCGATAATGGCAGATCATTCAGTTTTACGGTGCAGAAGACTCTGTCATCACTGAAACGGCCGAAACCTTGCGAAAAGGCACAGTTGATCGGAATGCGGCGGGTTTTCGAGTCTCCGACGTAGGCTGGTCGGGGTGCTTTGTACCAGGCGTAGCGCGGCGCCGGATCGCTGTTGGTAATGGTTGTCTGCAGGTAGGCGACTGTCTCTTCGCGTTCCGTTGCCTGCCAGTTCTGCCACCGTTGATCGGCTTCTGCTTTCTGTGACTCTGTCAGATAGGCGCCGGCGCCAAACCGGTCGGCGATCAGGAAATCTGTACCCTGGTTATTTGCTTCGATTAAAGGCGAACGTTCCAGAGAGACGAAGACTTTCGTTTCATAGGTGATGGACTTGTCTTTGATTCTTTCAATTAAAATGGGCAGATATCCTTGCTCCAGGCTTCGACTGTAATCATGAACACAACCGATGCCACGCCCCATGATGTACTGGT
>JAWSUP010000186.1:0-8381 GCA_033549405.1 Bacillota bacterium
GCATCAGCAAGCTGGCCTGCGATTGTGAAAAGCACCAGCTTGGAGACGACATTGCTGACCAGCACCAGAACGGCCGGCAGCATCAGGTGGTTCAGGAACAGCAGCGCCACCAGGCCTGATTGGGCAATACTAGAAAAAAGCAAGGTTTCCCGCAGCGACTTGCGAGAGAAAGCGGACGCTTCAGCCAGAATGAACGTAGCGGCAGCGATGGCCGTTAAAGCGGTCAGCAGCCCCCCCGACAATTCGAACAAGTCTCCGAACAGGCGTCCGAAGATGAGCAGGGCTGTCAGGGAATAAACTGAAGCAAGCATTGATCCGGTCAGCGGATTGGCCTGTCCGAGGACACCCTTGACCCAACCGCCAAACGGGATGATCTTTGTCTCGACGGCCAGTCCTGCAAACAGCATCACCAGCGGCAGGATAAGCGCCCCTGGCGCCAGTCCGGATGCCGCCCCGACCTGGCTCTTGATATCAAGCATGTTCAGCGAGCCAAAGATGTTGTACAGCAGAATAACCGCAAACAGAAACAGTCCGGATCCAAGGGACCCCAGGATCAGGTAGTTAAAGGTGTGCTTGATGTCCTTGCTTTCTGACGTGATGATGTAGGCGGCGATCGCGGCGATCTCCATGAATACAAACAAGTTGAACAGATCGCCGGTCAGCACCATACCATTGAGCGCGGCCAGTGCGATCGAGAGTACGATCGACAGCCTGCCAGTCTGGCGAAAAGACATCAGGATGATCAGGGCAAAGATGATGTTCAGCAGCAGGATCCCTGACAGCGCATAACCGTCCAGAACCAGGCTGATGCCGAACGGCGGCCTGAACCCGCCAATGACGATGATCTGCGGCTGGGCATATTGGACTGCAATAACAATCGCTGCAGCCACATTGAGTACGGTTGCTGACACGAGGAGGATGCGGCCGATCTTCTTCATGAACGCCGCCAGCAGAGCAGCCAGCAATGGAACAGCAATCAACAGGATCGGATTCATGTTATTTGCCCTCCATTTCATCAAGTTCGTAAGTTCCGTACTTTTTGTGCATCAGCTGGACCAGTACAAGCGCCAGGGCTGTGATGCCGACGCCGATGACGATTGAAGTCAGTACGAGCGCCTGGGGCAGCGGGTCGACATAGAGGAGAGCCGATGTCTTTTCCTGCGATGTCAAGATCGGCGCCAGCCCATCCTGCACATAGCCGATGGAGATAATGAAGATATTAAGGCCAATTTCAAAAATGTTGAGGGCGACCACCAGCCTGATTGCATTTTTCTTTGTCAGCAAGCCATAGATGCCAACCAGCAGCAGAGCAATGGAGAAATACTGAATCACTCTATCACCTCCTCGGTCGCAAAACCGTCGATCGCTCCGGCGATCTCACTGCCGACCTTCAAGCCAATCAACACATAGACAACCGGGATAATCCCGGCGCTGGCCAGATGGCCAACTGTTCCGGTCGGCAGGAAATTGAACAGGAAATAGCCGCCGATTGCCAGTCCGAGCAAGCCAATGACGATATACAATGAACCGGCTGCACCTTCGGCAGCCTTGAGTACGGTCAGCTTGACGCGGAATTCGTCATCAGCCAGATAGAGCATCAGGATTGCCGCGGCAATGATGCTGCCGCCAGGGAAACCGCCACCAGGCGTCAAGTGACCATGGGTGAACAGGTAGACACCGAAGACAACCATGATGCCAAAGACCATGCGGGCGCCTTGCCTCAAGAGAAAATTCGGTGCGTACCGGAAAGCGCGTCGCTTGCGCCGGCCACCCAGCAGGAGGCCGACACCCAGGGTTGACACGAACAGAACAGTCACTTCGCCCAGCGTATCAAACGAACGGTAATTGACGACAATGGAGGTGACCAGATTGGCCGAACCGGACTCTTCATTTGCGGATTCGCCAAAGATGACCGGATCGTTAAGGCCATTGACCGACTTGTCGACATAAGCCTGGGCAACGCGGTCCTGCAAGTCAACATCCCCATACGGCCGGAAAGTAAGCGATCCGTTATCCGTAAAATAAAGATTTATAAAGATAAAAACCCCAAGGCCGATCATCAGAAGCAGCGAAACAACTTTTTTCATTTCAAGTCACCTTCACTCTTTCCGGCGAACAGCGTGAACACAAACAGTGCTGTGACCAGGCCAGAACCAATGACCGCTTCGGTGATGGCGACATCCGGTGCGCGCATCAGCACAAAAGCGACCACAGCCAGCAGGCTGATGAGCGACAAGCCGATGATGGCCGTGATCGTTTTGCGGGTTTCCAGCGCGATAATGGCAAACAAGATCATCAGGATGCCAAGGGCAATTTCGATGATATCAGTGAGGTTCATTGCCGTCACCCGCCTTTCCCGTCTGAATGTCTTTCTCATACCGGGCGACGCCGGATTTATAGGCTGAGCGCGCCAGAACCGAGCTGCCGACTGGATTGGTGACGGCAATGAAGACAATAATCAGTACGATTTTCAGAAACCAGGCAGGATTGGCCAGGCCAACACTCAGGATAAGGGAAAAGGCCCCCAGCGTCGTTGCTTTGGTTCCCGCCTGGATACGGTTGAAGACATCCGGCATGCGAAAGACGCCAAAACCGCCTAATGCAAGAAAGAACGCGCCTGTCAGCATGAAGACATAAGATGCAATCGTCATTTTCGTCCCTCCAGAAAGCGTGCGAAGACCAGAGTCTCCAGGAACGACAGAATAGCATAGACCAGCGCGATGTCCAGATACAGCATGCTGCGGAAATAGTAGGCCAGGAATACGATCAAGGCGGTGATAATCACATTGACCGTGTCCAGCGCGACCACCCGGTCAAAAGATGTCGGACCGATGACCAGCCTGAGCAGCGCGAACAGTATGCCGATGCCAATCAATGCCAAGACAATGATGTCCACGATCATTTCTCCATTCCCCCCAATACCTTTTCAAACGCGCGGGAAATCTGCTGCTGGTAGTCCTCGCCCGACTCCCCGCTGGCATTGACCCAATGGACGAGGACGCTGCCATCTTCAATATCAAGAGATAAAGTGCCTGGTGTCAGTGTAATGGAATTGGCTAGAATCAGTTTTGAGAAATCACTTTTCAAGGACGTGGGAACTTTGACGATCCTCGGGTTGATCGGCAACCTGGGGCTGAGGACCCTGTAGGCCATGTCGAAGTTCGCCAGCACCAGCTTGTACAGGAACAACGGCACATAAATGATGATGAACTTGATCAGGCGCCAGACCAGTCCGATGCCAAACGAATAGCCCACATACTGTGCGATGATCACCGCCAGGATCAGGGCAACCACCCCGCCCAGAATCACCTCTTCGACCGCAAAGCCGGCGATCAGCAGCCAGATCAACCATAGCACAAGAAAGGTAGAAAGGATCTTTTTCATTTCTCGCCTGCCTCCTTAAGCTTCTGCGAATTCAGGTCTGCCAGCAAACAATTTATGATTTTAACGACGTCTTCATTGATTACGCGGTATCTGACCTCAGTGCCATTCCGTTCACCTGCGACAATGCCGGCACTTTTCAAGCGGGTCAGATGCTGTGATACGGTTGACTGGGGCAAGTTCAAGCAATCTTGAATCTTGATCACATTACAACGCGGAGACTGCAAAAGACCATTGACAATACACAAGCGGACCGGGTGTGAGATCACTTTGAGGATTTCCGCCTTCTGTGCCATGAATTGGCGGTCTTTGTCTGACATTTCCATACTGAACTCCTGTTTTCGATTGTATCAGGTCGCTAATCCAACTATTCATCAATATATTTGTATATTTGGATATTATAATGATAAAGTACTATCTGATCAACTGTTTGTCAACAATGGAACACAGCAAAGCAAAACTGGCGCTTGACTAAGCCTGGAAATCTTTTGAGAACATGCTGAAAAAGTCCTGTCCAGGGAAGATTGCACCCGGATCTACGATAATTTACCGGAGTGATGCGATAGAGCGGCGGCAAACCGGCTGCCCAGGCGCCTGGCCCGGATCATCAGCCGGCACATGTTTTCATGATGCGTCTCCATTCTCAAAATAAGTCTCTGCCAGAACTGTATTGACCATCACATCATAAAAGCGGTCAGCTTCCTGCCAGATCATGCCATGGCCTGAGTCCTTAAAATAGATCAGTTGCTTGGCTGGCGCTTCGAGCCGGTTAAAATATTCTTCCGTCAGCCAGGTTGGCGCATTGCTGTCGTTGCGGCCGCTGATCAGATAAACTGGCAGATCAAGACTGGCCGCATCTTCCCGGAAATCGATGTCCTGCAGCTGCGGATAAACCACATTGAAGGTGTTTTTCAAACCCAGCAGGTTGTAGATCCGGTCCAGCCAGCCATACTCGGGCTGCCTGAGCATCAACATCAACAGGTCGCCATCATTTAGATAAGTCTGGTTGGTCGTCGCCCTGGTCTCGAACACCTGGTATTCGCGGCTGAGCAGATTGGCATACGGGATAATCGGGTTCTTGCCGTCATACGGTGGCGGACCTTGCTTTTCCAGCGACTGCAGGTATTTGCTGTCACCTGTCTGCCTGGCATACGCAACCATTTTATCGTAGATGATCTGGTCGCTCTCGAGGACATTGACCATCTGGGCTGTTCCGATATAGGCATGATAAAGATCAGGGCGTTGCTGGACTGCTCTGACGCCGATAATGGAACCCCAGGAGTGACCGACCAGGTAGATCTTCGTTTCATCGAATCGTTCCTGCAGATGTTCGCTGAGTGCGATGATGTCATCTGTGTACTGCTCAACGGTCAGGTCAGATTTGGGTTGAATCGATGGATATGACTTTCCGCAACCGCGCTGTTCCCATATAACGACGACAAATTTCTTCTCCAGCTCCTGGTTGAAGCGCAGGACCCGTGCTGCTTCACTGCTGCCAGGTCCTCCGGAGAGAAATAACAGGACGGGTTTTTCGATGTCCTGACCGCGGATGATCAACCATTGTTTGACTCCGTTCAACGTCAAACTTTCCAGTGATGCGATGCTGCCAGGCAGTGGGTTACCATCGTCACCCAGAATCGGTGGGGTATGGGCTCGCCATTGTGATACCGCCACAACTGCAGCAAGCAACATGAAAATGATTGCGATCATCATGGTTAACCTCTTCATGGTACGGAATCGATTGGTTTTCGCTGTGTTTGGTTTCATGCAGATAATCCTCCAAAATTCAGATTTGTTCTATTTCAGTCTGTCAGGGCATTACAATTTCGTTTCCGGTGACGATGTAGCGGTATGCATCAGGAAATGCGGCTTCAAATGCCTGAAGGACCGATCCGCTGCTGTCGTGCGGCGAAAGGGCAACAAGAACAGGATTGCGTTGCCTGATAAACTCGATATGAGAGTCAAGCTTTTCCGCACGCGTATTCAGGTAATGAAGCCCGCCGACAATACCAATGACCGGTTCGTCAAAAATTGCTTCGGCCCGTTTCACAACAGCTTCAAGGGTGGGGTGTCCACAGCCCATGACCAGAACAATGCCCTTGTCTCTGACATTGATTGCAAGTGCCTGTTCCAAGCCCAGCGGTTCCAGCAAGCCCAGTGGAAACGGTTCGATGTAAGCCTGAGCACCCAGGCTGACCACGCCAGGCGCGATTATGGTCGGTGTGGTGGCAACTACGGTATCCCGCCTGCGGGTGCTTCATCTTTTCCGGCAGGTAGACTGTCATGCCGGCGAGTACCTGCTGCTCGTTGTCTGCAGAAAATGAACGCCTGCGCCACCAATAGGCGCCGCCGACATGATCAGGATGGTTATGGGATAAGACAACAGCGTCGATATCGTCAAATGATATCCCGAGCGTTTGCATGTTCATCTGCAGTGGACTTGGATCGCTGCGCCCTTCATTATTGCCCAGATCAAGCAGAATTGTCGCCGTGTCTGTTTTCAACAGGTAGGACAGACCGTGTCCGCCTGGAAACATATCGCTCTTGCTCCAGGCTTCGAAAACGGGCATGATGCTGAATGAGACCGTACTGCCAATGTCGACCAGGCTGAGTTCAGAAAGTGCCTGCCCGGACTGGCGCACTTTGTGCAGTGCCATGGTATAGCGGACCGCAAACCCGACAACAAGAGACAGAATCATCAGGGGGATGACCAGAATCAGGATTTTCTTTTTCATGACAAATACCTCCATCTAATAAACAGGCGCAGCAAAATACAGCGCGGATCATTTTCTCTCATAATCACCGCGTACAACCAAAAGCAAGGGCAGTCTCAGGTCACGGATCCGGCTGAGCATCCCGAAAAGGGCGGACTGGTCAATTACTGTTCCGCTGATCCGGGTCAGGCCTTCCGGCAGACGTTCTATTGTCATGCCCGGAAACCAATCCTGCCAACGAACATCAATGTGCCCGCGAACCATCATCGTATAGTGTTTTTCAGCCGATATGTCACTCATTAACCGCTCCTCACAGACCATACCCGGGTCATGGATTGCAACTTTTTTCTTTCTTGTAGCCCCGTTCTTTCCTCTCGTTATATTTATACGCCCAATACGCTCATGTATCGCCTATCTTTCGATAGGCAGAAAGGCAGGTTTTTTCATGTATGAGCATCTAAAAAGCTTGTCGTTAACTGAGATTTTCTTTATGCTGAATAGTGAACAGACTTGTCTCAGCCTCTCATGGCAGATTATACTCACCCGCACTTATAGTGGCTGTTAAGAAGACAGGAGACCGCGTGCAACAGAAATTACTGTATACCAAGCTGCAGATACCTCCAGCCCGACCTGGCGTGGTTCGCAGGCAACGGCTGTTCGAACCAATCAGCCGGGGACTGGCCACAGGCAGAGGAATGACTCTGGTTTCGGCGCCTGCCGGATATGGAAAATCGGTTCTGGTGGCCGAATGGCTGCGCAGTCTGGAAAACCAGGTGCTGCCTGGCACTGCCAATCAGACTGACCGCAGAATCATCTGGTTTTCTCTCGAAGCTGGCGACAGTGATCCGGAGCGATTTCTCTCATATCTGGCAACCGCCTTCTGGCAGAATGAATTCGATTACGCACTCGAAATCAAGGGAATCCAAGACTGGAACGATTTTCTGCCGGTGGAGCAGTTGCTGACGGATTGGATCAACAGCCTTCTTCAACCCGAACAGCCCTCTGTTATCCTTGTGTTTGATGATTATCACCGGATAAATGAACCGCTGGTTCACAGGATCGTCCAGTTTTTACTCGATCACAGGCCGCCTCAGCTGCACCTGATCCTGATTACCCGTGAAGACCCTCCTCTGTCACTATCGCGGATGCGTGCCAATGCGGAACTGACCGAACTGAGGGCCAGCGATCTGAGTTTTACCAGCGAAGAAGCATCAGAATTTATACAAGAGATGCACCTTGATCTGAAACCAGATTCAGTCCTGTCTCTGACTGAAAGAACTGAGGGCTGGATCGCTGGTCTTCAACTGGCAGCGTTGTCCCTGCGGCAAAACCGCAACGCTGAAGCACTGCTCGAAGATTTAAAAGGGAGCCACCGCTATCTGATCGATTACCTGATGGATGAAGTCCTGAACGCTCAACCAGACGATATCCGGCTGTTTCTCTGCCAGACGGCCTTGCTCAGGCGCTTCACACCAGGTCTTTGTGATGCGCTGACCGGACGAGACGACAGCCGTAGCCTGCTCCGAACGTTTGAACAGACCAATTTATTCTTGATCCCGCTAGATGAGCAGCGGGAATGGTTCCGTTACCACCATCTGTTCACTGACTGTCTGCGTAAAGAGCTGCCAATGCAGGAACAAAAACTGCTTTATCGGAAAGCTGTCCGATGGTGCGCGGACCAGGATCTTTTTGAAGAAGCTGTCACGTATGCCCTGGCAACAGCTGATGATGATCTGGCTGCTGATACGATTGAGGCTGTCCTGAACAACCCGCGAGCCTGGTCGTCCGGTCACTTGTCTATGCTGGAAGGCTGGTTGAAAGCGCTGCCGGACGCCTGCATCCATTGTCGACCCAGTCTGCTGACTGTCGCTGCACGCGCCCTCTCATTGGCCGGTAAATTCAGCCAGGCAGGCATTTTGCTGGAACGGGCCGAACAGATGCTCTTTGCACAGAGTGCATCAGAAACTGCAGGAGACGATCTGAACCTGCTCCTGGCGCAAGCCGGCATATACAGGGCAGCCATCACAACAGTCAGCGGCCAGCTTGAAGCCGCCAGATCCCAGGTGCTTCAGGCCATGCATCGGCTGCCGCCAGGTTATCTTCATGTAAAGGCCCGTGGCCTTGATACTCTGGCGATGATCGAGGAACAGGCGGGCTGTCTTGACAAGGCTGAAGCTCACTTTCTGGAAGCTGCGGCTTGTGCGATATCAGCAGGCGTCGCTTATCTGGCGATCAACGCGCTCTGCGAAGTGGCAGTTGTCCGGCTGACACAAGGGCGTTTGAACG
>JAWSUP010000187.1:0-8369 GCA_033549405.1 Bacillota bacterium
ACTGAGCTGCGATCTCCTGCTCAGTCAGTTGATAGGCTTCCGGAGGCAGCATCGGCGCCTGATACCATCCGGTGTTGGTGATGATCTTCAGGCCAGTCAGCTGAGATAATTCCTGAAGAACCAGCGGATCACGACCCAGCCAGATCGGTGTGCAATCGACGAATCCCTGGCATCCTGCATCTCGCAGTTTTTCCAGGTATGGCCTGATCACGGCAACGACTTCCGATCGATCATACGACCGCGGCGGCTCGGCCGGATCATGGAAATCAACAAGGATATGTTCATGGGCTGCAGCCCTGCCGAAATCCGAGTCCCGAACTGGTCCGGTCACAGTCTGGATCATTGTGCCACCTCCCGGGTCATGAGATTGGTTTTGTTCTCCATCGCAGTTTAATGAAGATAAGTCTATTATCCCACATGGCTGTCGGTATGAAAAGATGCCGTGGTGTTCAATGCAATGTGTTCGTTGCCCCTGCTGTAACTGGGTGTTATACTATCTACAGAGTCATTCTGAAAAAAACATTGTATTGTGAGGTATAACATATGAAATCTTGTGTCAGTGTCTATAGCTTCTATCCTGCCTACCGCAGGAAGGAAATACAATTCATGGACATCATGCCAACGGCAAGGCAGATCGGATTTGGTGCCATAGAGTTTATAGATCTGCCGACACCCGAAGGTATGGATATTATGGATTACGCGGTTAAAATTGCCGCTCGCTGTAAGGAATCTGATCTTAAAATTGTGCAGTACTCACCCCATGCAGACTTTTTGCTCGGAAGCAACAAAGATCCATGGGCGGAAGCCGGGCGAATTAAGAAACAGATTGATGTAGCCGAGGTTCTCGGCGCTTTTGGTGTCCGTCACGACCACGCCTGGCGATTTGAGGATCCCAGAAGATTGAACTACAGGGATGCCATGAACGTAATTGTTGAACCGATACGATCAGTAGCGGAATATGGCGCATCAAAGGGAATACGCACCATGAGCGAAAACCACGGGCGTATGTTCCAGAACGGACGGATCATGGAAGAGCTCGTTCATGCTGTGAACCATGATAATTACGGTATATTGCTGGATATCGGCAATAACATAACCATTGATGACGATCCATTAAAAGGTGTGGCGATCATGGCACCTTATTGCATGCATGTTCATGCCAAAGACTTTTTTACTCGACCGGGTCATTATCCGAATCCGGGAGATGGATGGGGCCGCACGCTTCACGGCAACTTTTTCAGAGGAACCATTTTCGGTCAGGGCATATTGAATATGCCTCAGACTTTCCGAATTCTGGAGGAAGCAAAGTACGACGGATATGTGTCGCTGGAATTTGAGGGCACAGAATATAACCTCTTTGCTGTTGAAACAGCATATAAAAATCTCATGAAATATTTGGATGCTGATGAGGCGGTCAGCGATCCTGAATTGTTTAAGAAACTGCAGGAAATATGATACGGCAATAAGGGATGCATCGTACATGACATATGGATTGCCAATATGAACAACCGCAACCAAGAAACCGGGCTCAGATGATGCCCGGTTTCTTGGTTCAGAAGCAAATGAGCGATTTTACTGTTAATCATTTAGTATGACAAAACCTGATTCGCAACTTCAAATGCAAAGAATCATTGATCGTCTTTCGATGATATATCCTGCCCAAAACCGAGGCGTCCGGCATAAGCCAGGACCTGCGCTCGGTTCTCCATGTGAAGCAGGTTCATGATCTCCACCATATGATATCGGACTGTACGCGGGCTTATGTACAGCCTGGCCCCGACTTCCTTGTAGGATAGTCCCTGTGAGACCAGAGTCAGCACTTCAGTCTGTCGGTTGTTTAATCGACTCTCCCATGACATATCCGAGGATTTTGCCGGATTTGCAGGTAAATCTGATACAGATGAGCCCGTAACGGATGGTTCGCTGAGATGCGCAAATTCCGTCAGCAGTTTTGCCGCCAGACCGGGTGAAAAGGGCGGGATGCCATCTTGAGCCTGTACCAATGATTCAATCAAGGTGTCGGCGTTGATGCTCTTCAGCAGGTAACCGCAAGCACCGGACTTTACAGCCTCAAACAGGTCCTGGTCGTCGGTGGATGTCGTCAGGATAACAATCTTCATTTCTGGCATTTCTGCTTTAATGAGACGAGTGGCTGTCAGTCCGTCACACTGCGGCATGCGGATATCCATCAGAATCACATCCGGTATGAGCCTCTGTGCCAAGACTATGGCCTGATGTCCATTTTCCGCCATGCCTGCCACTTGCACGTCATGTGCTTCCAGCAGACTTTGCAGGCCCTCCAGCATCAGACGGTTATCGTCGACCAGCAAAACTTTCATGCCGCTGCCTCCTTGCTTAAGTACCGAAAGGCACATTCAGAATAACGGTAGTTCCTGATCCCAGTTGAGACTTGATGATGACAGAGCCGCCAATTTGCGCCATTCGCTCACGCATGAACATCAAGCCGAAATGATTGCCGGCTTCCTGATTCAACTTTGCTGGATTGAAGCCGCTGCCGTTATCTGTGATGCTGATATTGACATGGTCATTTTCTTGCGCAAACACAACTTTCACATTATGAGCCCCGCCATGCCTGCTGGCGTTGGTCATAGCTTCCTGAATGACACGCATCACCTGAACGCCAACGTCAGGATTTAAGATGTCCTCACTCATCTGTTCAGGCAATTCTAGTTCTGTGTCTATGTTGAAGGAAGTCTGATAGTGATCGAGATATTTCCGCAGAGCCTGGAGAAATGACCATTGTGGCGCCATTCCGATTCTGAGACTGAGAATAGACTCACGAACATCGGCGTGGGCTTCCTGGGCAACTTCAGCCAAACGGCTCAAGATAGGTGCTGTTTTTTCATTATTGCCCGCCATCACCCATTTTTGGGCAGCCTGTGCCTGCATGCTGATATAACCGAGAACCTGTCCGATACTGTCATGCAGTTCGCGTGCTAGATGCTCGCGTTCCTGTAGTGTGGCAACCACCCGTTGTTGCTCTATCAAAAGTTTCTGTGAATGCTTTTGTCCAGTTGTATCATGAAGTAACAGGAGAGACCCAAGTGCTTCACCTTGTTTATCTAAAAGGTGCGTAAGGCCTATACTGTAATAGTGGGTATTAGGGCCCAAACCCAGGCTGATCTCAGATTTTGTGAGTTCTATCTTATCGGGCTGTACCTCAATACCGGAGTCGGCGGGAAACATTTCCACCACCGACCTTCCGCATAAACCGGAAGCGGGTTTATCGAATATTACTGTGGCAGCAGGATTTATATCAACAATATGACCATGCATATCCAACACAAGCATACCATCGGACATTTGCTCAATGACAATAGAGCGAGCCAGAGGAATCGGATCCAAAACACGGAAGTGAAACAGTGCATAAGCATAGACAGAACATGACAGGCCTATTACGATAAGGACGGATTCGCCGGGGCTGAGAACTTGATTATAAAGACTGTCAAGCACATACATAATCCGGCCGGAAATCTGACCGAGCATCATGAGTGCCACTGGCCAGCGGGATCGGGGAGATCTGATTGCCAAACTCAGCAATGCTAGAAAATTCACTATTCCCAGAAGATTAGCATACAAGATCGATATCCAGGTGCCAACCCCATATTCAGCAATAACGAATTTATCAAATGAAAATGAAGCCCATATCAAATGATGATATTTGTTCGTCACCATCAAAGTAAAGATGAGAAGTGCGGGGATGGATAGCAGAATAAGATTCCGGCGGGTGAGAAAACGACCAAATCCTGCATATGCGAGAAAAAAACAGCTTAGGGCAGTAACCACAGGAATTTGCCACAAGGCGTGAAACTTTAACCAAAAAACCTTCGTTGAAAAGTCCACAGCCGCAATTTCCAGACTGGACCCGATTGCCCAGAGCATGGCAAAAAAACAACCTATAGCAAATGCCTTGGCGCCCGGTACATTTCGCCGGTTCCAGCTATATATTCCAAGAATGATGCTCAAGACGACCGAAATCATCGCTGGCCAGAGATCCTGATTATAAGCATAATACCAAGTCACAGGTAATCCTCCGATAGAAAGTTCATTCATCAGGTATTTGCTTCGTATCCATATGATGATTCCTTAGTAATTGTATCGCCATCATATTTGATCGTCAAGGTAAATAGACGAATCACCTGATAGCGTCAACAACATGTGGGATGACCCTTATGCGTAGTGTGCAGTGGTTTTTATTTGAATGGCGCTGCAGCAGATGAAGATATCAGAACAATAATAAGTATAATTAAACATATATAAATACATATAATAATATATTGACTAATAGTTATAATAAATATATACTTTAAGTATAAAGACTAAGCCCTGGTCAAGCATTATCTGGCCAATGAAAACGATAAGGAGAAATATTATGCTGTGGACTATCGCGATCATTCTAGCAGTTCTATGGCTAGTGGGGTTGCTAACCTCATTTACTTTGGGTGGATTCATCCACGTGCTTCTGGTGATTGCAGTCATTGTTATTATCATCAGAATTATCCAGGGGAGAAGAGTAGTCTAAACTACTAAAACTGATTCCTGTTACCCGCACTGATGCTTTTGCTCTCGGATTTGTCTGAATATTCAATCCAAGAGCGAAAGAGAGTCTCCAATATAATGACGATGCCTATGGCAGCTCAACTTCTTCAGGCTTTCTTTTTTTATCCATACTATGCGATCGCTTTGATTGTTTAATGATAGCACTGAACTGATTTTTATATCCAGTTAGCAGATCCGATGGCAACCGAATTTGAATCCTTGAGAAACAGTATTTATATGGAGGTTTATTATGAGTGAATTTAAAGGCAAGTCTGATTCCAAAAAGAATAAAGAAGTTAAAGCTGAGGACATTAGAGATGTCATTGCACGAAAAGTCAATGACAAGATTGATAGGAATGAAAAGCAGATGAGCTTAGCTTATTGGTCTAATGTAAATAATATAGCCAGCAGTCAAATTTATCTGCATGCGCAGGAATCATTGCCAGACATCTATTCCATAAAAAATATCAACATGACCATCGTTTTGGGCAGGATAATCATGCAGTTAGGTGATCAGGGAGAAAAGTTTTATTCACCCGGCAGCATCATCGACGTACCCAGCAGGACAAAAATGAAGATAAAGAACATGTCATCATACAAGGAAGCGATTCTTGTTATGAAATTGTAATTCCGAAGAACCTTTCCAACCAGATCCTTTCCAACCAAGCTATTATCGACGGTATCATCCGCTCATCAATCGAATGTTATCAAAGCGTGATCGAGGCGTAAGGCAAATGGGGAGTTTGATATGATAAGATATGAATATTTTCAAGAAACGTCTGAAAGCATAGATGATGACAATTGGCAGATGCTGCTTGATAAGCATGGCAGTCAGGGTTGGGAACTGAGTTCAATCACTCATCAGGATGTTTATAAGATGAATGTTGACGAAAACTCTGAAGGTACGTATCAAAAAGATAAAGACAATATGCAGACAATATATATTATCATTTTCAAACGTAGATATTGAGAGCTAAAAGCGGCAGCTGCAGACAACCAGAAAGATCAGCTTACGTCCGATGATGTCTTCAATGAAACAAGGCTGACTGATCTCTCCTTTATCCCAAAGCTACATCGAGCACCATCATAACAGCAAATCCCAACATCGCCCCTATTGTTGAAATATCCGTTTTAGAACCGCCTTCTTCTCTTTGTGCTTCAGGAATAAGTTCCTCAACAACAACATAAATCATGGCGCCTGCCGCAAATGCCAGTGCATACGGCAGGATTGGCTGTATTCTAATGACAGCATAAGCGCCTAAAACACCGGCAATTGGTTCAACAATCCCTGAAGATTGCCCATAAAAGAATGCCTTTTTTCTGCTGAATCCTTCACGTCTTAGCGGGATAGATACAGCTGCCCCCTCTGGGAAATTTTGCAGTCCTATACCGATTGCCAAAGCGATCGCTCCCGCCAGAGTCGCGGATGTTCCTGTGCCTGCAGCAACAGCGCCAAAGGCCACGCCCACGGCAAGTCCTTCGGGAATATTGTGGAGTGTAATCGCCATTACTAACAAGATACTTCTCTGCCAGTTTGTCTTAACGCCTTCTGCGTCAGATGTACTGAGCCCTAAATGCAAATGAGGTAGTAATTTGTCAACCAGATAAAGAAATCCCCCGCCAAAAAGAAACCCGATCGCAGCGGTAATAAAGGGCTCTTGACCCAGATCCTCAGCCAACTCAATTCCAGGTGCCAGTAAGGACCAGAAGCTCGCTGCAATCATAACCCCGGCTGCAAACCCAAGCATGCCGTTTAAAACTTTTTTGTTGATTGTTTTGAAAAAGAAGACAAGAGATGCACCCAATGCGGTGACCCCCCATGTGAAGAGTGTTGCCAGTAATGCCTGGTATACAGCTCCATATTGACTCATCCACTGGATCATGAATAACACCTCCAAAATGATTCTGACAGAATCTATTATATCCTGAAATGCATGTAAAATCAGTGTAATCGACAGTTTTATGATAGACAATCGATTTGATGCTGAAATAATCGAAGCGTATAATGAAACTTATCGACACCCTTGTCGACTAAGGAATGAGGTGAAATCTATGGATCATCTGTTTGAGAAAGCATCTGATATTGTCCTCGAAAATGATCATCTGAAGCTCATCATCGGCGGCGACTGCATCACAAAAAGCCTGATTCATAAGCCCACTGGTGAGGAGTGTCTGGCTGCGGGAGAGGACATCGCATTGTTTTCAGTCACGCAGGAAAGACCCTTCAACAATGAGGTTAAGCTTGCCCATCCGAATAAACGGACAACTTTTCAGGCTGATCGCGTCCGTCGCGAAGGTGACAGACTTATCGTGGGCTTCGAGATTATCCCCTATGAAGCAGTCGTCGCGGTGAAAGAGACACCCATGTATCTCAGCTTCAGTCTTGTCGATTTTATTGTCCATCCGAACGATTACGGCAATCTGCAGATGTCAACTCCACCCGTCTCAGAGCTGCGGCTCTTACAGTTGCCCGTTCGCAACAGGGAGAATTTTGGCGAGTGGCTGAACGTAAGCTGGGACAGCAAGGTTGCGGTCAATGTGTTGGCAAATTCACCCCATGCCCGCATTGACTCTGAACGACGCAAAAACTATCGCATCTTGTGCGCCGATGCAGTTAGGGACATCAAGCTCAAAGGTGTAGGTGCGACACTGATCGTGAGTTCGGCGGACAGTCTGCTTGATGCGATAGCACAGGTCGAGGAAGACTATGACCTGCCGCGGGGCGTAGAAAGCCGCCGCTGTGACATGATCAATGTATCAGCCTACTGGTCGAGCCATGTCATTCCCCAAAACGTCGATGAACATATCAGATTCGCGAAAATGGGTGGCTTCCGCTGCATGCTGATTTACTATCCAGCGATATTCAAAGAAACTGGAGGGTATGCGTTGACCGGCGACTACGATTACAGGGATGACTATCCAAACGGCAGGGAAGATCTGAAAAAGATGCTTGACAAGATTAAATCCGCCGGAATTACACCTGGTCTGCATTTCCTGCATTCACACATCGGTTTGAAGAGCAGATATGTCACACCCGTCGCCGACCACCGCCTCAACGTGACGAAACGCTTCACCCTCGCCACAGCTCTGGGTAAAAACGATACAGTTGTGTATGTGGAGCAGAACCCTGAAGGCACGGTCATGGTGGAACGGTGCCGTATTCTGAAATTTGATGGCGAGCTGATCGCTTATGAAGGGTATACAACTGAGCCGCCTTACTGCTTCATCGGCTGTCAGCGCGGTGCTTGTGCGACAATAACTGCAAGTCACCCGCTCGGTCTGGTTGGCGGAATTCTCGACGTGAGCGAATACGGCGGAACAAGTTGTTATCTGGATCAGAACTCGAGCCTTCAGGATGAGGTCGCGAATAAGCTTGCCGACGCGTACAATGCAGGATTCGAGTTTGTTTATTTTGATGGCTCGGAAGGAACAAACGCCCCATTCGAGTTCCATGTGCCCAACGCCCAGTACCGTTTGTTAAAGAAGCTCGATTCCGCTCCGCTTTATACAGAGGGCGCGGCAAAAGCCCATTTCAGCTGGCATTTCTTAAGCGGCGGCAATGCTTTCGATGTATTTCAGCCTGAAGAGTTTAAAGAGAAAATCCGTGAGTTTCCAGCTGAAGAAGCGCCGCGCATGCGGCAGGATCTCACAAGACTCAACTTCGGCTGGTGGGGTTTTTGGGCACTCAGGACCCAGCCAGACATGTTTGAATATGGAACAAGCCGGGCGGCCGCGTGGGATTGCCCCGTCACAGTCATGGAAAAACTTGATGCTTTCAAAACCCACCCGCGCACCGATGACATCCTGGA
>JAWSUP010000188.1:0-8294 GCA_033549405.1 Bacillota bacterium
ACTGACAGTTGATGATCCGTTTCTGCGCTCCCTGGAACTGGATCTCAAATGGCGGGTCTATGAATGGACGCACCTGCGGCTGGATCGCGTCATCGAGCCGGTGATCCATTGCCCTTGTATTATTGATGATTCAGAATACGGCCTGCATGCAGAAGAAGAGATTTCTTTCGATACCTTCCTGCAAAGCAAAGGCTACAACAGGGCCGTACATTATGAACCGCAGATCCTAAATGAGCAGGACCTCGAGAAAATCAAAGCGCCTGTTATCGTGTATCACGAAGAGGCAACCCTGCAGCGGTATAACCTGATGCAGGAGATCTTTGCCGGCATCCTGGAGGTAAAGCTGCAGGGCAGACATCACTTCCAGGCTTGTCTCTGGGATGATTTGCTCAAGTGGATGGGCATCAGCGAAGGTCTGCTGCAGTTTGCGCTGGATCCGGACTTCATGCACCGGGCTGCCGAAAAGTACCTGACGCAGTTGATCGACCGCGCCCGCCAGTATGAACGGCTGGGTATCCTGTCATCCAACAACGGTTTCGTCAATGTCGGCAATAACGGCATCGGCTATACAACTCAGTTACCACCTCCGCCGGATAGCGGTATTGGCGCGCGTCTTTGTGACATCTGGGGAGAGAATGCCGACCAGATCTTGACTGCTGTCTCACCCGAGATGTCTGAAGCATTCGCCTTTGCTCATGAACAGAAGTGGGCTGCGCTCTTCGGTTTGTATTCGTACGGCTGTTGCGAACGGCTTGACCACAAGATCGATGGCCTGCGCCGCAACTTTAATAACCTGCGCAAAATCTCCCTGTCGCCTTTTGCCCGGCTCGAGGCAGGTATGGAACAGATCGGCAGCGATTATGTTGTCTGTTTCAAGCCCAATTCAAATTACCTGGCCGGCCCCACTTGCGAATGGGATCTCTTGCGCCGAGAATTGCTCGATGTGCTGCGGCTGGCACGTAAATACCACTGCAATGTCGAAATCGACATGAAGACCCTGATCTCTCTGAACGGCGAACCACAGCGACTGTGGGCCTGGTGTGACATGGCCACAGAGCTGGTCCGCCACTATTAGGCTCCCCCTGAGATAGAACCTGGCAACGCTCCGGGGCATCTTGTCACGGCTTTGGCTTACGGTCCAGCGAGGATGGAATCTGCCCTTTCATCTGAATCTGCCCGTTTTCAACCCGAACGGATTCGAAGGTTGAACCCGAACGGGCGTTGTGATCGGAGATCAGCTTGTTGATGATTTCGATCAAAAATCTGTTTGCATCCGCAGATGTCAGGTCACTATCCGGGATTTTAACACCCATCACCGAAGCATCATAGAGATCAAACGAAACAACTTTGTTATCTTTAATCTCTCCGCCGGCTTTGATATAAAGGTTGAATTTTCTGGGGAGGATTTTGGTGATGCCGATCGATTCCAGGCCTTCCTGGATCTGGCCCAGGGAGAACTGGCCATTCAACAGGTTATAAACGGCATAGTCGCGATCAACGGTTGCAGACACCTCGATCGGGGTGTTGGCAGCCGTGCCTGAACCCACCTTCACCTGCACATTGCTGACAGGGAAATAGGGTGGGCGGTTGTAATTGAAGAAAGAAGACATTTCTTCATTGGTCATGCGTACATCGACGGGCTTCACCGCACCAAATTCGTAGATATAGTCTTCCTGTTGGCCAGATTTTGGCGCTTCGTCTTTTGTGTAACCGAGTTTATCCAGTGCGCTGGCATAGGCTTTCTGCGAGGTGGGAACACCCAGATTCACCGGGCGGAAAAAGCCCGGCATCAAAAAGAAAATAGCTGCTGCACCCAGAAGCAGTAACGCGAGTACGACAAGAAAGGAGATCAGGCAACCATGGCGTTTCTTTCTGGGTGTGGCCTGTGGAACGGTCTGCCAGCCATTTGGCGTCTGGTACGCCATGGCAGGCTGCTGCACGGGCGGGTAGACCGGAGCACCGGACATTGGCACCTGCTGTTCCGGGTAGGCCGGCGCACTGGCCACCGGAACCTGCTGTTCTGGAGTGGCCTGGATCTGACCGCAATTGGGGCAAGCAGCGGCGTTATCGGGCATGGACTGTCCACAGTTTCTGCAATACATAGTCGTTCCTCCCTGACTGTGCCAGATGGCGTTTTAGGTGCAATCGGATCTTGAAATAGGACCGCGTGGGTGAATGAACGGTGTCGCGCTATCGCTATTATAACCGGTCGCGCAGCCCTTGTCTGCTGGTTTGACCCGAAACAGTACGTGTTAACACCGATCTCAGGCGATCCAGTCGGCCAGAAATCCGGCCAGGATGGCAAAAAACAGACAATAACCCAGATACAGCATAAAATTGCGCAGTCCGAGGACGATCTTGACGGCGCCCAGGTTGGTCAGTTTGGTGGCAGGTCCGGCCACCATGAAGGCGATGGTGCTGCCAACACTCATGCCGGCTTCCAGCCAGGCGGACAGAAGAGGGACAGTGCCGCCGCCGCAGATATAGGTTGGGATTGAAAGGGATACTGCCAACAGGACACCGAGTCCCCTGTTCGCACCAAAGAGCCTGCCAACCAGACTGGCTGGTACATAGAGGTCGAACAAGGTGGTCAGAAGGATGCCGATCATCAGGTAGGGCGCTGTAATTCGCAGGCCTTTGCCAAAATCCCGCCAGAATGTCTTTTTCTTTTGTTGTGCCGGTTCGAACTGGTCAAAGCGGAACAAATGCTGCCGACTCAGGAAAAGCTTAGTCAACAGACCGGCCAGGATACCGGCTGCCAGGCTGACAGCAAAACGTGCCAAAGCCAGCGGCACCCCCAGAACAAAACTGATGATCAGCAGGTTGGGATTAAGCATGATCGAACTGATCATGAAAGCGACAAGGATATCCTGGGGTACGCCCTTGCGACCGAGGGCCGCAACCAGGGGAATGGTGCCGAACAGGCAGAGTGGCGAGGCGATACCCAGAAAAGCCGCCCCAACGAGGGCGACCAGTCCGAAACGGCTTTGCTGCAGTGCTGTAACGGAGCTGACGATCCGGTCAGACAGATAGACAGAGATGAGCGATCCAGCGAGGAGGCCGGCCAGCCACCAGGGCGCGATCTGGATCAGCAGCGTTATAAAACCATATAGCAGCAGCAACAGATCTGATGGCATGAGACCTCCGATAGTGAATCCGACTGATCATCAAGACCATGAACTTCGCTTTGTCAGTCTTTGGGGAAGATGCTGTCAAAGTCAATGACCAGATCAGCCAGATTGCCGCCGACAACCTTGATTTTCTCAAGATCGCCTTCACCGAGACCGGCAGAATGGGCCAGCGAAAGATGAGGGATTTTGTCCGTATTGAATCCCATGAAAGTGGCGGCTACCGTGTCGACCGCAACAATATCCCTGCCTGCGATGATGATCTGCGCATCGACCGGCGTGTTTTTCAAAGGCCCGCTGCCTTCCCCGGCGACAATACCGTCGATCACAACAAAATCCGGCGTGCGGATCAGGTTGATCTCGACGATGGCTGCATTGAAATCATAGTCGTTGTGCAGCAGGAGCTTGCTGCCGGATGTGCTGCCGGATGTCCCGTAGATGCTGCGCGGCGGCACCCCAAAGGCATTCTTCAGCCCCAGGGTGACCATGCCTGCATTGTGGGTCTTCATTTTGGCGACTGTGATGACCACATCGGCGTCGATGTAAATCTTCGGTATGAACAAAGCCTTACCGGTGACGCTATTGCGGCCGGTCCGCTCATAGCAGTCATCTGCGGTCAGCGTGTTCAGGGAGACCAGCTCGACATCCGCGATCCTGTCGTAATGGTTATAGGCGAGCATCGATTCTGTGAAGCACTCCGGTCCGAAGGGGCCTTCGGCGATAATGATGCGCCCGGCTCCCAGCGCCCTGACCTGACGGACAATTTCGGCGACCACCCGGTAGTCCGTATTGACCGGACGGCTCGTTATGTTGCTCCAGCAGAGATTGGGTTTGATCAGGACCGTATTGCCTGACTTGACAACCCGCGCCAATCCACCAGCATTTGCAATAGCCTTAGCTGTTGTTGTCGCGTAGTCTTTGCCGAAGCCCAGCCCAACCACGGCGTTAACGATGGCGGGCTCTGTGGGGTCAGGGGCTTCTGTGGATGCAGGAGCCGGTGTCGGTGTCAGTGCTTTTGTTGGCGCAACGGTTGGTGTCGGTTTTGCAGTTGGCGTGCGGGACGGTGTCGGTTTAACGGTCGGCGAGCGGGTTGGCGTTGGTTTGACGGTCGGTGCAATGGTCGGAGTCGGCACTGCTGTTAGCGTTGGCGAAGGTGCGTCAGTTGCTATCGAGGTTGTGACTGCCTCTGTGACGGCAGAGGGAAAAGTCGGGACAGCAGTTGTTGATGACATTGTTGTAGTATCATTCCGGGTGGCGGTTTCCGACATTTCTGTCTCAGTCGACGACGACAGATTCTTACAGGCTCCCGGCAGAATCAGGACCGGTATCAGCAGCAGGATCAATAATATGTCCCTGAACCGGTAAAGCAATCGTTTATAGCCTGAAAAATTAAAATACATCAATATCGCCCTCCTGGCACCGGCTGCCTGAAGCGAACGATCAACATATCCTAATAATACCAGAAATATTCGTGTGGTTGGGCAGCATTTTTAGCTGTGTCAGAGGTATAGTGATAAAATAAAAGAAAACAGGTATTCAATCTAGAGAATAGGAATGCCATCGGCTTTCCGGCGGAGAAGAAGGAACCGGCTGACAGGTACGACGAAGCAAGAATTCACATGAACAGATGGTAAAAGAGGCGCCCCCGAATTTGGCGGTCAGCCAATATGACATTTATTAACGCAGACAATCAAGATCCCAACGCCAGTCCTGCAGGACAAGACCAGGAGGGCATCTTATGATTCCGAACCAATGGTACGCCATTCTCTCAGAGAAAGAACTGAAGAGGAAAAAGCCAATTGGTGTGACGCGGCTGGGTGAAAAGCTGGTAGTCTGGAAAAATCCGGACGGAACGATCGGCTGCCTGCACGACCGCTGCTGCCATCGCGGCGCGTCATTGAGCCACGGTACCTTGTCTGACGATGGACACGAACTGCGCTGTCCCTTCCACGGCTTTGCCTACAATTCATCCGGCAAAGTGACGGCGATCCCGGCTAATGGGCGTAGTACACCTGTACCGGACCGCTACCGGGTTCAGGCCTATCCGGCGGTTGCCCGCTACGGTATGATCTGGGTCTGGTACGGAGACCAGCAGGATCCACTGCCGGATATACCATTCTTCCAGGATCTGCGATCGGGATTTTCATATGGACAGTTTGCCGAAACCTGGCCAGTCCATTATACCCGTGCCATTGAAAATCAGCTGGATGTTGTTCATCTGCCCTTTGTCCATGCCAACTCGATCGGCCGCGGCGGCCGAACCCTGGTTCACGGTCCGGTCGTTACCTGGCAGGACAACCTGATGACCTTCTATGTCTATAATGCAGTGGATGATGGACAGACGAAACCGCTTAAACCGTCCGAAATCGAGCATTATGAGAATCTTTTCAGCCTGCAGATGCAGATGCCCAACAGCTGGCAGAACCGCATCAGCGATGATGTGCGCATTGTCGCCTTCTTTGCACCCATTGATGACCAGCATACGCGCATCTACCTGCGTTTCTACCAGCGGTTTGTCCGAATGCCGCTGTTCCGGCAGATCGTCAATAGCCTCAGCCAGATTGGAAACCGCACGATTCTGCACCAGGACCGTCGGGTCGTCACGACGCAACTGCCGGTGAAATCGGAACTGAAGATGGGGGAGAACCTGATCCAGGGTGATGCGCCCATCATCGAATTCCGCAAGCGCAGAGCTCTGCTCAGAGGCGAAACAAATAATGGTAAAGCGTAACCAGCATAACGTTATATTCATATAGAAACCTTATAATGGCATCAGGAAATAATTCCTGATGAAAGTGAATGAAAACATTGAAGCCTGATGATGAAAGAAAGAGGGGTATGCCATGAACACAACCGTATTTGCTAAGTTAAGACGTTTCAATATCTTCATGGGCGCACTGCACCTGATCCAGGGCATCGCCATGATCTTCCTCGCAACCCGGGTCATCCAGAATATCGCTGAATTCAAACCCCAGATCCTTCAATTCTATCTGACATACAATCCGCAGACCCAATCCCTTGAGACAGCGTCTCGCAACCTGTTCGAACTGCCCTTCGGCATTTTTGTCGCAGCTTTTCTGCTCCTTTCGGCCCTTGCCCATGCGCTGATTTCGCTGCCGCCTGGACTGAATCGTCTTTATAATGCCGATCTGGAAAGAGGGATCAACAAATTCCGCTGGTTTGAGTATGCACTCAGTTCCTCGGTCATGATCGTCCTGATTGCAACGCTGTTCGGCATCTACGACATCGCCTCACTGATCCTGATCTTTGTGGTCAATGCTTCAATGAACCTGTTCGGCCTGGTCATGGAACAGCTCAATTCCGGCAAAACCAGGGATCGCGTCAATTGGGGTCCATTTGTCTGGGGCTCCATCGCCGGCATCGCACCCTGGGTTGCCATCCTGCTCTACATGTTCGGCACCGGCAATTTTGACCAGGTTCCGTGGTTTGTCTGGGCCATCATCGGCACCTATTTTGTCGCTTTCAACACCTTCCCGATCAATATGATCCTGCAGTACAAGAAGGTCGGAAAATGGAAAGACTACCTGTACGGTGAGAGAACCTACATTGTCCTGAGCCTGGTGGCCAAATCCTTCCTGGCCTGGCTGGTCCTCTTTGGCGCTATGCAGCCCTGATCCTTAAAACAAAGAAATTATATCCGAATCCGCCTAACGGTTCATGGAGCTTGTTACACAATAACAGGCTCCATAATTTTTCCGCTGACTTGACAAGAAGCATCAGTCTTGCAGAAAAGAACAGGACATTTGCGGCAACACCCTATGCCTTATCTGATCGCCATCCGTGCAAAATAATTGCTTCAGGACTGAAAAATCGGCGTATAATAGACTCAGGATAGATATCATCATTGGCTTTTCGAGAATGAAACGGGTTTACATATTAGTCATGGACTGGAGGCGGGCATATGAATTTCAAAGCGTGGATCAGTTATTTGTTGGTTATTCTGCTGCTGCTGGTTTTTCTTCCTGTATCGTCTGTCAATGCAGCATCTGACGGGCCCAGGGTTTACAAAGGCCAGGGTGTGGCTAACGCAGGCTTTGTCCCGGATGAAATCGTCGTCAAATTCAAAAATGACCACAAACCGTTCCGGGTCATCAAGGTTCCTGAAGGGAAAGTCAAAGATAAAGTACAGGAATACGCGCGCCGGCCCGATGTGGTCTATGCTGAACCCAATTATTACGCACAGGCATATGCTGTGCCAAACGATTCTTTGTATCAATATCAATGGAATTTCGCCGATCCTGCAAATGGCGGCATCGGCATGGCGGCTGCCTGGGATCAGTCAACCGGAGCTGGTGTCACCGTGGCCATCATCGACACAGGTATCGCCTATGAAAACTATGGCAACTTTGTACAGGCGCCCGACCTGGCCGGTACGACCTTTGTCGCTGGCTTCGATTTTGTCAACAACGATAACCATCCCAACGATGACAACAGCCATGGGACCCACGTCGCCGGAACAGTCGCTCAGAGCACCAACAACAGCATCGGCGTGGCCGGTATCGCCTATAACGCGGCCCTGATGCCTGTAAAAGTCCTCGACAAGCGTGGCTCCGGCAGCTATACAAACATCGCCAATGGGATCATGTGGGCTGCCGATCATGGGGCGAATGTGATCAACATGAGTCTGGGTGGCCCTGTGCCGGCTTTGGTGCTGGAAGAAGCCCTGGCCTATGCATATGGCAAAGGTGTGACAATCGTGGCCGCCGCCGGCAATGACGGTACGGGTACGGTTGGGTATCCGGCTGCTTACGACGATTACGTCATCGCCGTCGGCGCCACGCGTCTGGACAAGCAGCTGGCTTACTATTCAAACTGGGGAACCAGCCTTGACCTGGTCGCACCCGGCGGCGACGTCAATGTGGACCAGAATAGTGACGGCTATGGAGACGGCATCCTCCAGAACACCTTTAACCCGAGCACGAAGCGGGTCGGTGACTTCAGCTACTACTTCTTCCAGGGCACCTCGATGGCTTCCCCGCATGTCGCGGGTGTGGCCGCGCTGATCATCTCCAAAGGCATCGCCACTTCGCCGGCCGACGTGCAGAAAGTCCTGCAAGATACAGCTGTGGATCTGGGCAAAGAAGGTCGTGACGACAGCTTTGGCTATGGGCTGATCGATGCGGCCGCCGCGCTTGGACAAACGCC
>JAWSUP010000189.1:0-8281 GCA_033549405.1 Bacillota bacterium
CTGATCCTTGAAAAAGAAGAACTGCAGCAGAAAATCAAAAGAGAGAGACAGATGTCTCCAGATACGACCGGAGGTTTATAATGAAATACGATTTCCATGTGATTGTTATCGGAGCCGGCAGCGCGGGACTAGTTGTTGCCAACGGATCAGCCAGATTGGGAGCCAAGGTTGCCCTGATCGAAAGAGAGAAGATGGGCGGTGACTGCCTCAATGCCGGCTGTGTTCCCAGCAAATCATTCTTGAAATGCGCCCATCTGGCCAAAGATATCCAAAAATCAGCGCTGCTGGGCCTTGACAGCAGTCTGGAAACTGTTGACTTAAAGAAAGTCAAGAACCGGGTCCATTCGATTATCCAGGAGATCGCACCTCACGATTCAGTCGAAAGATATGAGGGCCTGGGTGTCAAAGTATACCTGGGCGAGGGCCAGCTGATCGATTCGCATACGGTACAGATCGGCGAACAGACGATCACCGGCAAAACCATTGTGATCGCGACCGGTTCAGAGCCGGTTGTACCGCCGATCAAAGGATTGGATACAGTGCCTTTCCAGACCAACAAAACCATTTTTGACCTGGAGAAATTGCCGGAACACTTGATCGTACTGGGTGGTGGTCCGATCGGTGTCGAGCTTGGCCAGGGCTTTCAGCATCTGGGATCTCAGGTTACGATCATTGACCGGGGTGCGCATCTTTTTGACAAGGACGATCCAGAAGTTGCGCCCATTATGGAAAAGACGATGGCTGACGACGGCCTCAAGGTGCTTATGAAATCGAGCATCATCGAAGTGAAAAAGGATCAGGATGAGCTGGTGGTAATGATCGAACAGGATGGCCAGCAACAGGAGATCAGAGGTGATCAGATTCTGGTGTCTTTGGGGCGGCGTCCTGCGACGGGTGGTTTGGGGTTGGAAAAAATCGGGATCACGGTCAATTCGCGCGGCTATATACAGACCGACAAGCACTTGCGTACCAATATCAAAAACATATATGCTTGTGGAGATGTCACCGGGCCTTATCAATTCACCCATATGGCCGGCTACCAGGCCAGTATTGTCATTCGCAATGCCATTTTTCATTTGAAGACGAAGGTAGATTATTCCATGGTTCCCTGGACAACATACACCAAACCGGAAGTCGCTCATATCGGTTATACTGAAAGCTGGGGCCGTAAGGACGGCTTGTTCAAACGTTCGGTACTGGTTAACCTCGCCGATAATGATCGTTCGAAAGCCGAAAACGACCGGATTGGCTTCATCAAATTGAATCTGGGCAGGAAGGACCGGATCATTGGCGCAACACTGGTCGGTGAGAAAGGCGGCGAAATGATTCCGCTCGTTACCCTGGCCATCAAGCAAAAACTGTCACCTTCGGCTTTTCTGGGGCTGATCTACTCCTATCCAACCGAAGCGGAAATATTCCAGTCACTGGCGACAAAGATGCTGAGGGAATCTTTTAAGCCATGGAAACAGGCTCTGGTTAAGAAATTTTTTCTGAGCTAAGCGCATTTCGGGAAAGGGCGAATCAATGATCGATACAAAATGGCGAAGCATATTCCAGCCGATCTTCAACCTGTTGGCCAAACCGCTGGTCATTCTGCATATCCAGCCTGATTCGATCACCTGGGCTGCCTTTGCATTGGGAATAGCTGCCGGCCTTTGTCTGGCGCTTGGGTTCCCGGTCTGGTCACTCGCCCTTCTCTGGTTATCCGGACTTCTGGATGTGCTGGATGGTACAGTCGCCAGGCTGACCGGCAAGTCTGGCAAAGTTGGCGCCTATCTTGATCTCGTCCTGGACCGCATGGTCGAAGCCGCGATCATTCTCGGCTTTGCCTGGGCTTATCCGGATACTGCATTCGTTTGCCTGCTGTTCTTCACAGCAGTTCTATTCAATTTCACGACCTTTGTTGTGGCTGGCGCGCTGTTCCAAAACCAGGGTAGCAAGAGCATGCATTATGATGTCGGCCTGGCCGAACGCACCGAGACTTTCATTGTTTTTACCCTGATCGTCTTATTTCCGTTAGCTGGCACGATCATCTTGCTGATCTTTGATGCGATTATCTTTCTGACTGGTATTCTGCGTTTCATCCGGATCGTCCGCTATCAAAGAATGGCGGTGACATGATGAAAACCGAGTCAGAACCCAAAGCCGGAAAATTAAAGAAAAACATGGTCATCCTGATCTGTGTCGCGGTTGTTCTGGCTGTGCTCCTGCTGATCTTCCGCAAGGATCTTTCCTGGATAACCAATCTATTATCCAAGGGTACGGTTGCCGACCTGATTACTTTGATACGGTCCTGGGGGATTTTTGCGCCGCTGCTCAGTATTCTGCTGATGCTTTTCCAGGCGGTTTTATTCCCGATCCCATCTTTCCTGGTCACGGGCGCCAATGGTGCGGTTTTTGGACTGCTCTGGGGCACGGTTATTTCCTGGTCCGGCGCCATGTTGGGCGCGTGGTTCACCTTTATGCTTTCCCGTTGGTTCGGCGAGTCATTTGTCCGTAAAATGGTCAAGAACGAAGGCCTTTGGAACAAAGTGGATGAAATCGGCAGCCGTTACGGCTTCAGCGTAGTGATTGTCAGTCGGCTGCTGCCCTTTGTATCCTTTGATTTTATCAGCTACGCAGCTGGTCTCAGCAGCATGCGCATACTGCCTTTCCTGGCAGCTACCGGCATCGGTATGCTACCGGGCACGATCGCGTATGTATTTCTGGGCAACCAGCTGACGCAGTTCAATACAATTTCCTATATCATGGGCGGAGCGATTCTTTTAGCCATGGTTATTTATACATTGATCAAACAAATCAAGAAATATAAAAGTAAACGAAACACAAAGCTGGAGGTACAAGCAGATGAGCAGAAGAACAGCAAGTAAAACACTGGGTGTGCTGTTGATCATGTCGATATTGATATTCGGATTGGTTGGGTGCCAACAAAAAAGCACGACGGATGAAAAGCCATTTACCTCTTGGGATGAGGTATTGACACAGGGCAAGAACAAGGAAGTGACCATCCTGATGTGGGGCGGCAATGACAGCATCAATCAATATATGGATGGGTTTGTCGCGACCCATGTGAAGGAACAGTATGGGATCACACTCAAGCGGGTTCCCATGAATGCCCCTGAATTTATCAGCAAATTGCTGAATGAAAAGAAAGGCGGTGTGGCTAAAGGCAGTGCCGACTTGCTGTGGATCAACGCTGAGAATTTCCGAACAGCGCGCCAGGGCGACCTGCTTTGGGGGCCGTTTACCAATCTGCTGCCCAACCTGAAGACTTATTATGATCAGAACTCATCTGATCTTGCTTTCGACACGGGAATTGCCATTGAAGGATACGAGGCAATCTGGGGGCGGGCTCAACTGGTGCTGACCTATGATTCTGCGCGCGTTGCCAACGTACCCAAATCCTACGCCGAGCTGTTGGTCTGGGCCAGGCAGCATCCAGGCCGGTTCACCTATCCGAAATTGCCGGATGATTTTGTCGGTACGGCATTTGTGCGCAATGCCTACTATGAATTGACCGGCAAAAACGCTGAGTTTCAGCAGTCGATGGAACAATCAGTTTTTCAGTCGCTTTCGCAGCCGGTTGTCGACTACTTCAAGGAATTGGCGCCATATCTATGGCGTGAAGGGCAGACTTATCCGGCAACACAGGCACAGCTGGACGATCTCTTTAAAAATGGCGAAGTCGACATGACAATGGGTTTTGAAGTCGGAAAAACAGCAGGACTTGTCCAGACGGGGGTCTACCCTGATACGGTCAGGACGTTTATTTTTGACACCGGAACCATTGGCAATGCCCATTACCTGGCTATTCCCTACAACTCGCCGGAAAAGGCGGCGGCCATGCTGGTTATCGATTTTCTGCAAAGCCCCAAGGCTCAGATCGAGAAAATGAAGCCTGATATCTGGGGCGATATGCCAGCCCTGGATGTCAGCAAGCTGGATGATACGATGAGCAAGTCCCTGGCTGCTTTGGAATCGAATCAAGCCACTCTCAGCCTGCAGGATTTGACGGCTCATCGCCTGCCGGAAATGCAGTCTCAGTATATTGAATGGATCAAAAACATCTGGGTTGACCAGATCGGAGGTCAGTAATTTTGACGCGGGTGAAACATCAAAAAAGACCACCCTGGCTGTTGCTGCTGCCTATTCTTGTAATCTACGCGCTATTGATCGGCGGCGGTCTTCTGGCGGCGTTCATCGAGAGCCTGGGCTATATCCCGGTGCTGGGGCTGACAACATTCAGCCTGGACAGTTACCGCAGATTGTTTATGCAACAAGGATTTCTCAATGATTTCATGTTTTCTCTGTGGATTGCTTTTATATCAAGTCTGCTGTCAACATTTCTGGGTGTCACGATTGCTTATGCTGTGACCACCACACGTGCAAAACGGTTGAGTTCAATTACTCGCAAAGCAATGCAGACTGGTTTAATTCTACCTTATCTTTACGGTATTTTTCTGGCGGTCACCATGATCAGCCAGTCCGGACTGCTCTCCAGATTATTCTATCATTTGGGTTTAATCCAGGAGCCGCGAGCTTTTCCAGAACTGCTTTATGATCGGGCAGGCCTAGGCATCGTTTTTGTCTTTGTGCTGAAAGGAACCCCCTTCGTGGCATTATTCGTATCCAATATCATGTCGCGGGTCAGTGCTGACTATCGCGATGTTGCCAAGACATTGCGCGCTAGGAATCTGACCGTTCTGCGCAAAATTTACCTGCCACTGTGCTCAACGGTTATTGTCTGGTGTGCCAGTGTTCTTTTCGCTTATGACCTTGGCTCTTTCGAAGTGCCGTATATGCTGGGTGCACTACGGCCGGTCGCATTGTCTGCCAGGCTCTACAGCCTTTACATCAGCCCGGACCTGTTAACCATACCGCAGACGATGGCCATGAGTGTCTTTCTGTTTCTCACCGGACTCATCTGTACCGCCATTTATGCGATTGCACTAAAAAAAATACTGGGAGGACGGCTGACATGAAAAAATTGATTCTGATTCTGGCATCAGCCGCCATCTTTGTCCCGATCATCATCATTCTCATCGCTTCAATCTCTACGCTGGCGGCATACCCGGAACTAATACCGGGGCAGCTGACCTTGAGATACTGGCAGAACATGATTTTCCGCAATTCACTTTTTGCAGAGAGCCTGGTCAACAGCATCATCATTGGCGCTGTCAACGGCTTTTTATCAGGCATAGTCGGCATGCTGACTGCCAGAGCCCTGGTCAGCCACGATTGGCCCGGGAAAAAGTGGCTGCATCATTTTTCTGCGATACCGCTTTTTGTACCGGCAATCGCCTTGTTCATGGGTGTCCATGTGGTCCTGATCAGGTTCCAGCTAATTAATTCGCTTATCGGAGTCGTCCTGGCTCATATGCTGGTAACCATTCCTTATTCAACCAATATTTTTGTCGCCTTCTTTCAAGGTATACCCGTTGACCTCGAAAATGCCGCGAGAACACTTGGCTGTTCGCGATGGGCTTGTTTTCGCAAGATTTTGCTGCCGCTGTTACTTCCCGGTGTATGGCTGGCTTTTTCGATCGGATTTTTAATTTCATTTTCTGAATACTTCTCGACGTTTCTAATCGGCGGCGGCCGTGTGATTACCCTGGCTGGCCTGATGTACCCCTTTGTCAGTAATTCAGACACCAGTAACGGCGCAGTTCTGGGGGTCCTGTTTATTGTGACCAATCTGGCCGTCTTCCTGATTGCCGAACGGATATCGAAAAGCAAAATCAAAGTTGACAATTATTTGTTTGGACCTTCCTGATCGATTATGGCACGTATGGCGAGGTGAATGCATGAACATTACACTGCAGGATATAACCGTTCAATATGGGGCAAAGCCAATCCTCGAGCGCTTGTCCTTGAACATTTCTGAAGGTCGGTTGATCTCGATTCTCGGCGCTTCAGGCGCTGGCAAGACTACTTTACTGCGGGTCATTGCCGGCCTGATTGCACCCAGTGAGGGCAAAATCCTGTTCGGCGATCAGGATATGACCAGTCTACCGGCAGAAAAGCGCAACATTGGCTATGTGTTCCAGAGTCCAATGCTATTCCCTCATCTCAATCTGACAGAAAACATCCGTTTTGGCTTGGATATTCAAAAGTGGCCGGAAGAGAAAATCCGGTCCCGACTGGCCTATCTGTTCCACATTTTGCAATTGGACGGTCTGGAAAAAAGGATGCCGGCCAAAATATCCGGGGGACAGCAGCAGCGCGCAGCTATCGCCAGAGCACTGGCTTCAGAACCGCCTGTTCTACTGATGGATGAACCCTTTTCCAGCCTGGACCCACAGTTAAGACTTGAGATGGGTAATCTGATCCGCAAGATTCAAAAAGAACTGGGGATCACGATTGTATTTGTCACGCATGACCGGGCTGAAAGCATGGAACTGTCGCACGAAATTGCGCTGATGGCAGAAGGGCGGATTGTTCAGGTAGCTCCGCCTGGAGATTTGTTCTATAAACCTGTTTCCAGAGAAGTGGCCCTCTACATGGGTGAATGCAATTTTATCGCCGGTCAGGTACGGTCTGGGCGTTTCTACTGTTGGGCAGGCGATTTCCCCGCACCAGGCATCTCCGATGGTGCAGCCGAGTGGTTGGTTCGTCCGCATCAGGCTATAATTCGTTCAGCCGAGGAAATCTGCGATCCAACCAGCAGTCCTGGCCGTAAGTTCTCCGTCCAGGATTGCCGCATATCCGGTAAAGAGGTTCGCTATCTGTTGTCTGATGGTGATACAGTGTTGCAGGCTGACACGTTTTCCAACCATTATTATCCTATCGAGAGCTCCGTTTTCATATCATTGCCAGAATCCGATTTGCACATCATCAGGAGGTCTTATGAATCAGTTTAGCTCGAAAAAGAGACAGAAAATCATTCTGGTTGGCGGAGGTCATGCCCATATCCATCTCATGTGCAATGCTCGCCGCTATCAACAGTATGCAGATATCACAGTCATCTCGCCAGAGCCCAGCCAGCTTTATTCAGGAATGGCTAGCGGGTATATCGAAGGTGTCTATCGAAGCGACGAGATCTCGTTCGATCTGGCAGCGATTTGTCATAGACACAAGATCACCTGGATCCAAAGTTGTGTCAATCGAATCGATGCTGAAAATAAGAAAGTTTATACTAGCCATGATCAATCCTTTGAATACGATGTTCTGTCGGTCAATACAGGATCTGAATCTGGCACCAGCTACGTCGTGAATGGCAGCCAGATGATCATACCATCAAAACCGCTGAACAATTTAAATCAATTGAAAGATCAGCTCAGCAATAATTTGCCAAATCGCTGTAAAATAACGGTTATTGGCGGTGGTGCAGCTGGAATTGAATTGAGTCTAGCTGTGCGCGCAGCGGCAGTCAAGATGCAGATGAATCCCGACATCAAGATATTCGAACGAAATGC
Organism: Bacillota bacterium; assembly: GCA_033549405.1. Taxonomy (GTDB): domain Bacteria; phylum Bacillota; class Clostridia; order Saccharofermentanales; family UBA5734; genus JAAYBY01. The sequence goes on from JAWSUP010000189.1 coordinate 7,416, forward strand.
CGATATTTTACCAGGTTACTCGAGCCAGACCAGAAAGCATTCACATAAGAAATTGCAGCAAGCTGGCATTTCATTGACATGCAATTTTGATCCACTGGAACGAAGGACGAAAGATAAGACGGATGACGACAAATTGGCAAACCAGGATCTGCTGATTTGGGCCGCTGGCAGCAGAGCTGGTTCACTATTTGTGAATTCACAATTGCCTGTGGATTCTCAGGGATTTCTGTCAGTCAATGAGTATTTGCAATCAACAGCGCATCCAGATATCTTCGGGGCAGGAGATTGCATCAGTCTACGGGATTATCCTAAACTCCGTAAGGTTGGTGTTTACGCGATACGGCAATCACCGGTTTTATGCGACAATATTGATTGCCTTTTATCCAACAAGCCACTTCGCAAATTCAAGCCTCAAGTCCACTTTCTGTCCATACTTAATACAGCTGATAAAACTGGCGTCTTGCAGTGGCGGTCATTGGCGTTCTCTGGACGGCTGCCCTGGCTGATCAAGGACGCCATCGATCGCCGATTTATGAAGCGTTATCAATGAAAAAGCCTGATCCTGTTGGGCAATTTAATAAAGAGGTTGGTTTTATGAGTAGAAAACTACATATCTTATGGACAAGCAACGATGTCAATACCGCTCACTTTATGGTTTTCATGTATGCAATAAACGCTCTGACAAAACACTGGTGGGATGAGGTTACCGTCATTGTTTGGGGTGCATCAGCAAAACTGGTTGCTGAAAATAAAGCAATCCAGGATAAAATTGAGATGGCCAAACATCAAGGCGTAAAAGTTTCAGCTTGTATTGCCTGTGCGACACAACTTGGCGTGGTCGATAAGCTCAAAGAACTTGGGCTTGA
>JAWSUP010000190.1:0-8256 GCA_033549405.1 Bacillota bacterium
GTTCTGACGAACCTGAATTAACCAGAAAGCTTTTGGATTCAACTCATAAGAGTCAGGAAATTGTCGCTGTCATCGGCCAGATTCGTGTTGACAGCGCAGATTTCAGCGAGGATTACGACCGTTTTTCCCTTTATGAAAAATTCCGGGGTATCCGCTTTACAAACAAGACTGTGCAGGGGATTCAGATGGCGCGAAACATCGCCTCTGTTAACGGTAAATCGGCCAATATCATCGAAATTCTCGGTCATTGGAAGCGTACCATGATGCTGGACGGGCTAATCAGGGATAACCCCGGCGTTATTTTTGTTATAGAGCATTTCGGAGGATATCCATTTACAGCGGCACCGATGCCTGATGCATATCTGGCGTTTCTCGAGCTTATGGCATCGCATCCGAATACACACATCAAGTTGTCGGGATTCATGACCTTGTGCCCAATCAGTCCAAAACCAACAAATCTGGAATTTTATTGGCCGGTTTTTGATGCCTGCTACACGGCATTTGGTGAGAATCGCTGCTTGTTTGGCTCTGACTGGCCGGTAATGGGTGATCGAACTGCGTACACCTGTGCTGTGAAGCTGACGCGGGCGTTTTGCCGTGCCAAATCAGTTACGGCTGAGGAGCGCATCATGGGTGAAAATGCAATGTCTCTGTACAAGATTGGCAATAGGCAAACGATTTAGCATCAAGCAGATAAGCTTATCAGAACGTACGCTAGAGCACGGAAATGAAAATGCACTGAAACAAGTGCGGGAGGGAATGATGAAGAAATTGAAAATGGCTCTGGTGGGGGCTGGCATTATTGGACAAGTTCATGCTGTTGCCCTTCATGAAAACATGTTTGTAGATTTTGCTGCTGTAGTAGACATTAAGAAAGAGGCGGCGACAGAGCTGGCTTCGCTCTATGGCATTCCTGCCTACACATCAATCGAAGCCTGTCTGGCAAACGAAAAAATCGATGCATACGACATTTGTGTCAATGAAGCGTACCATGTGCAGCCGACCATTTCTGCTTTACAGGCCAAGAAGCATGTTCTGCTGGAAAAGCCGATCGCTAAAACGCTGAAAGAAGCACAAATCATCAAGGACGCTGCAACTCAGAATGGTGTGCGTCTGATGATTGCCCACCTGCTGCATTTTGACGCCCGATACGGCATGCTTCTCGATGCCGTCTCATCAGGTCAACTGGGAGATATATCCAGTGTCTATGTCAAACGATGCAACACACAGGCCACCTGCAGGCGCATCGGCAGGAAAGTCTCGTTCATGTACTATCTGGGCGTTCATGATATAGAGATAATGTGCGCCTGTGCTGCAGGAAGGCCCAGGAAAGTTTATGCCCAGTTTCCCAATAAGATCTGCTGTGATTATGGAGATGATGATGGTGTTTTTGCCATTGTGAATTTCGACAATGGCGTTGTTGGTTGTGTGGAAATTGACTGGTCCTACCAGGAGTCTATGCCAATGCCGGTCTGGTCCTACGCAAGGGTCAGTGGTACAAAGGGGAGTGGTGTTGTCGAAGCAGATCGGCAAGGCTTAACGATGAACACAGGAAACAGCTTCACTTATCCAGATACGATGCTTGCACCGACAGTCAATGGTGCTATGCATGGAGCCATGGTTCTGCAAATCGATCATTTTGTCCAAAGTGTTCTCAATCAAACACCTTTTGCCGTCAATCTTGAGACACCGATCGATGCAGTTCGTATCATCGAAGCATGTTTTGAATCCCGGAAAACCGGATTGCCGGTCGAAGTTACTTTATATTGAGGTGTATCTGAGTGTTTTTATATCATTATTTTGACGAGACGACAGGACCCTTTGTTAATTTATCCGATATACCTGTTGATGAAGCGAAAGCTGTGCTTGATAACATAAAAAAGCATAAGCCTAATGTTCAATGTGCCCTTAGACAGCCAACTTACATGGAAGACAGATATTATTATGAAGATATCCTCAGGACGGAGTTTACGAAGAAGGGCGGGATTATCAAGAGAAAATCTCCGCATTATATGGTAGTTGAGCATAGTCCATGGCTGAGCACATGGTTTAATTGCTGCAGCTTTATCAAGATATCGATCGCTGAGTTAGATCTCAAAACCGTATCTTTTACCTATGGTGATTCGCATCCGACATTCAGTCCGAGGCCCAGAGCGGATGATTGGAAAGAATACCGAAGACAGCTATATTCGTATGAAGAAATACTTTTGCTCATTGAAAAATACGGGTTGCCGCAGATTTGGAACAATGATGGGACATTTGGTCCGGAACGCTATATTGAAGCGCATATATGGAGTGATGAAACGATCGATCGATATCGAACCAATTGGCGTTCAGCTATTGAGAGCAAGGCGGATTGAGGGAACAAGATGCTCTGATACAAATCCAACTAGACAAAATAATAATTTTGTCTAGTTGGAAGGGGGTTAAAACGAAGATCAGCCCTTTTCAGCCTCTTCCGACCCCATCTCGTGACTTCTTGCTTCATTCAGATCATTTCCAGCATTTGGCTGATTGCGATAACGTTCCTGATTCAGATCACAAGTCATAAACAATAAATTAAGCCAGCGATCCTGTTTCCAGCCGACACGTCTGAGATAACCGCTGCGGACAAATCCAAAGCGCTGATGAAACCTAATGCTGTCTTTGTTGCTGCTGTCAATCGCTGCGACGATCACCTGCAGATTGCTCTGCACGGCTTGCGTTAGAATCCGTTCCATCAACTGACTGCCGATCCCCCGTCCGCTGTATTCTGGCAATACATAGATGGAATTCTCTGCACAGGGCCAATAGCCTTCTGGAGCGCGAAAATCAGACAAACAGCCATATCCGATGACCTGGCCATCTTTGTCTGCAACCCAGACCTTGTGTTCAGGCCGATTCATATGCCGATCCAGCCATTGATCTGTTTCCGCCAGGTCCATCGGCCTGTAACGCCAGCTGCAGGTTGTCTTGGCTGTAAACCAGCTCATAATACTGCGGATCCCGGTCGCATCATCTGGACGTGCCAGGCGGATGTTGATCTCAGCTACACCAGTTTTATCCATATTTCCCTCCAAAAACAAATGTTCGACATGCGTTCGTGTTATTATTCAAGGCCTTGTGGCTGTTTTGATGTCGGCAGGATGACATCCCCCGGCCTGATAAATATATAATCCCAATCTTGCTGGCCGGTTGCCTTGGGCAGGATTGCATATCCGATCAATCGACCATTGGAGTCATATTGACAGATTGTCTCGCATGAAAGTCCAGGCGGAGCTTCATCTGATTCTTCGAGTTGGCCCAGTCGATTGCCATAAGGATCATACTGGTAAAGGACGGTCACTGTCTCATCTTGTATCAAAACCTGAGCTGCCAGCGACCAGGGGGATGCGTAATAGTCCTGCCGCCACGCTTCGCGACCGTCAGTACCGTCCAGAACAATCAGCGAGCCTTTGGCATAGCCATTATCGTATGGATTGTAATACGAAGTGATGTAACTTATGGCAGTACGCGTGGCTTTGCTTGCGTGTAGAACCGGTTGCCGGTACTGCACCTGTGCTGCCAGGTATAGCCGGTCGTTATCGGCGTGCTCAACATCGAGTATGGTGACAGGCAGTTCATTGTCTCCAACCGGCATGATCCAGTCAAGCGTTCCGTCCGGCTTTATGCGGGCGATCTGGTTGGTCAGCGGGTATGTTGTGTAAGTCAGCATTGATGCAAGAACAGGCGTAGCCTTGTCGTTGCGGAGCGCCATATAGTCGTTGATGACCAGAAACAAACCGCCGTCATTTGCCGGAAAACACTGCTTGATGCTGCGCTGCCAGATCATCGATGAATCCTCGTAGCGAAACAGGTTCAGGCCGGCAGCCTGCAGGTCATCTAAACTGACTTTCCATAAAACAGTACCTTCCCTGATCCGAGATAGAAAGTATTCATGGTCAGGCTGACCATCGTCGCTGTTCGTCGATGAAACACCCTTCCAGACAATGACCAGGTCGCCATCGTGCATCAGGACGGTTTGGTAAGCGTAGTCGACCCTGTAGTCAATGGGCTCACCCGTTGCAGCACTGACAATGTCGCCCAGCTGCGCATAATTCAGCAAATTTCCATCCTTTGTCACTTGCAGCAAGATCGTCCGCGGTTCATAGGAAATGCGAAGAATTCGGGCCGTCAGCAAATAGTTATCGTCAGCGAGCTCTTGCTGGCCAGTCAGTTCGATCGTGATGTCTGGGAAAGTATCTGAAACATCGTCAATTTCAGGCCGTTCATCTGACTGGTCTGGTTCCGGATGGGGCCACATTACAGCCAGGCGCTCATCCAGCCGCAGTCGCCAGGCAGGCAGCCCGGTCTGGTCCAGCATCTGAATGCCGGTTTCAGATCCGTCGATGTAGCTGGTGATTTGTCCAGGACCTGCTAAATGGCCATAATAACTGGCCCACAGGTAATAAGTGTCGCTGACACCGTCGTGTTGCAGGTTCAGCCGGTTGACTTCAGACCAGGCTATAGCATGTTTATTGATGGCATCTTCCATGTCCGGCCAGAGATAAAGCGGGTTCTGCCAAAGTGCCAGTACCGGCAATATCAGAAACAGGATAACGATCGCGGTTGCTGCGACAGCCTTGGCCGTGCTTGGCTGTCTGGCTGTTTTAGATACCAAACGTCTGGTTAGCCGCTCTGTTTGCCAGATCTGCCGGTCTTCCTGGTAGATTTGCCCGGAAATCCAGCCGGCAGGCCATAACCAGCGCCAGAAACGTTCGAAACGATAAAGCAAAGACATCTGGATGTCCGGATGTCTTTGCTGAATAATTGCCTGTTGCAGGAGCCATTGCCGATCCTTTGCGTCGACAATTTGGTCGGAACCTTCCGGCAGCAGGATTGCCTTGCGCAGTGCGAGCTGTATCGATTGGGAAAAAGTCAGTTTACCTGTTAAGAGCAGCAGTTGGCCGCGCCTGTACAGTCCCATCGCATCCCTGGCCTGCGCCAGTTCTTGCAGCCAATCATCGGAGGTCAAGGCTATTGCCGGCAAGGCCCTTCCCTGCCCCCTCCCGCCCTTACGGGACTGATAGAGTCGCATGAGCAGATACAACACGGTTGTGACCAGCCAAAGACTGCGGATCAGGTTTTGGCGACGCAAATACCACAGCCAGGGGAACGAGCCGTGCGGCAGCACTTCAGTGGTCATAGATCTAACAGATGGCGTTATTGGGTCGGCATCAGGATCTCCTGTCCGGGCAGTTCCCTGCAACTGGTTCTGTCCTGTTGGCGACACCGTTATGATTCGGTTTACATCCGGATACGGCACAGCCAGATCCGGCAAGCGGCCGGTATAAATCCAGGATGGTGTACTGGCTGGCACTGCTACGGCCTGTGGCCAGGGAATAGCCAGAAAAGGCAAGAGCAGAACAACCATCCAGGAGAACTGCCGAATCCGACCGCTCATCTGCAGCTTCAGCCAATTTCGGAGCAGCAGGTAGATTCCGAAAACAAGGCTGCTGGCAAAACCAAGCAGTAGCAAACGGTCGATCAGCGCATAAATCCAGATCATTATGCACCTGGTCCATCAGGGTGCTCTGCAGGCAAGCGTTTCTGAACCGGATGCACTGCTTCAAGAAAAATATGAAACACGGTGAACCTCCTGGCGTGAATAATTTATCATTTAACTTTATCACAAGCTAAGGTTTTTTTCCCGCTGCAAGAAGGTGGAAAGCAAAATTTCCAGTTTCTTCATAGTATATCAGGTCGTTGCTGCAGGATAAAACATTGCCATTTATATTCTGAGCGATATAATAATGTAAGCATGTTTTGGGTAGACTAATATTGATTCGCACAAAAAACAGACAGCCAGAGCAAAGGGACAAGCCGTGATTTTCAGAAACAGCGTGTATGGCATCATCAGGACACCGGGCAGGACAATCCTGTTTCTCTTGCTGCTCACCTGTTTGACAGCCTTTCTCAGTCAGGGCGTCACCATGTATGCCGGCAGCATGATCATGATGGATGCCGCTGACGAAACCTTCACGACAGTCATTCAAGTCGACTATCTCGGTACGTCTGCACAGGACGCCTGGAGCGACCTGGGCATGCAGCAGGAATTGAAAAATTTCGACTTGGATCGGTTGACCGACTATCCAGCGGTTCAAGCAATCGATATCGAGCGCCAATTGAAGACCGTTATTCCCGGCATTCAAGTCGTTATGTACCATACGCCGTTCAAAAACATGGCGATGATCCGCTTTTCCGTCAACCATTTTTTTGACGACGGCAGCATCATCGGCATCACCCGGGAACGCCTGTTTGGCCATCGGATCAGGGAAAACGTCTACATAAGCCTGTCCCCTACTGATCTTGAGGGCAACCCTCTTCCGGTTTCACTGGTTAAAGGCCATGAGTATCTCGCTTTTGGCTACCTGACTGCCACAACAACACCCACACTGCGACTGACAGTCTCCCCGACACTCAGACTTGACGGAGCGACAGACCAGGCGGCGCTTGACAGCTATCCGGGTATCGTCGACTTGACAGACAGTGCGGGTTATCTTGACTCAGATAAGGGCCGGTTCTGGCGCGACCTGGCGGTTGCCTATAACATCATGGACAACTCGTTACCTGTTACAAGCACCAGCTGTATTGAAGCGGCTGAACCATTTTTCATGAAGGAAACTTACCTGACAGACGGGCGGTTGTTTCAACCTCAGGAGTATGAAAATGGCAGCGAAGTCTGCCTGATCAGCGATCGTCTGGCCGGTCTGCTATCTATAACCATTGGCGACAGTGTCCGATTGCAGCTGCACTATAGTCCATCAGGAGATCCTGACCAGTCTTACCGGATTGGTCAGGCTGCGGATGGCGGTTTTGCCAAAGAAGCAGACTTCCGGATCGTTGGAACCTTCAAAGATACTGAAGACCAGCAATTTCAGATCTATATCCCCCAGGCGGACTGGATTGTACAGGATCCGCCTTCATATCAGCTTGCCCGCCTGATCGTGCGCAATGGTCACGCTGACCGGTACCAGGCCGATATAGCGCCTGATCTGCTGCCGTCCATGCACCTGACTGTTTTCGACCAGGAATACGGGGAAGCAATAAAACCCATCCTGGCTTTGCGCGCGATGGCATTGCGGCTGACGCTCCTGACTCTGGCGGCGGGTCTGGCCATCCTTATCCTATTTATCCATCTATCGATCTCGCGCCAGCAGGAAGCGGTGCGGATTATGCTGGATCTGGGCAGCGGACTGAAGAGAACCTATGCTTATTTATTCTGGACCTGCAGCCTGATTGCGGTCATGGCAGCTCTGACCGGCTCGTTAATCGGATCAGCTATATCCGGCCAGATCACACAGATGGCCTGGCAATCTCTGCAGCTATCAAGCGACACTGATCTGCGTTTCAGTATCCGTCGCATGGGGCCTTTGATCGACTTTTCAGCGAAACCTGATGATACGGGCCATCTCGCCTGGCTAGCCGGCGGTTTCGTAATTGCCTTGTCATTATTGATAACATTGATTGTTGCCCAGAGAACAATCAATGCCCAACTGCCGGACATAAGGAGCCGCAGAAAATCGAGGACTAAAAAGCAAAAAAAGATACCAGATGTCCGGGACAGCTGGCTGATCAGCCAGGTGCGGTCCATGTCCATGCGTTTTGCCATCAAGTCGATCGGGCGCAACCGAACCCGCAGCCTGGTTATTCCGTTGATTGTCTGTGTCTTGTCGGGATTCATCATCGTTATGTCATTATTTGGCGCTTTCCAGGCACAGCAGATGGCAACCGTTTATGAACGGATCCCGGTTCATGCCTGGTTTTCCACCTATCTGGGAACAAGAACCTGGCAATTCGGCCTGGAAAAAAGAAATGATATCGATTACCTGTTTAATACAGATGGTATTGATCTGAAAAAGATTAAACTATCTAATCCTTTGACCAATCCTTCGGGAGGCATGACTCCAGACGAAGCCCTGGAGCAGCGTGAACAAATGCTGGCCGCGACAGAGGATATCAAAGACATGGCCCTGAGCGTCCAGTTCAAGTACGAGATCATGGGGCGGATCAGCTCAGCCGATGGCACAGTCTGTGAACCGCTCTTGCCAGCCTGGCCCGAGATCCCGCCACACAACAATAATTATGGGTATGACTGGTTTGTCGAGAAGGTCACCCGCATGCAGGATCTGCTGTTCGCTGATGATATCAGGCTGACACCTGATTTTCTGTTCCAGGAATCGTCACTGACCTGGCTAGATGGATTCAATGATCAAAGTCTGAAGAGCGATCAGGCCA